>JAAYZY010000532.1 GCA_012514615.1 Chloroflexota bacterium
GGCGGCGCGGCAAGGAATGGTACGAGACCGAGTTCATGCCCAAGCTGGGGCCCACAGCCCTCGTCGGCCTGCTCTTCACCATCGTGGTCATGTTCTCCATGAAGGGGGAGGTCATCGTCACCCTGCCCATGGACGTGCTGCGCATCGCCCTGCCGCTGCTGGCGTACTTCGTGGTGATGTTCGCCGTGGCCTGGCTTATCTCCTGGGCGATGGGCTTCAACTACCCGCAGGCCGCCACCCAGAGCTTCACGGCCGCCAGCAACAACTTCGAGCTGGCTATCGCCGTAGCAGTGGGGGCGTTCGGCATCGCCTCTGGCCAGGCGTTGGCCGCGGTGGTGGGCCCGCTCATCGAGGTGCCAGTGCTCATCGGCCTGGTCTACGTGGCGCTGTGGGCGCGGAAGTTCTTCTTCCGTGAGCACAAGGCCGCCTGAAGCGGCCGCCCCCCACAGTGTGCCCGGCCATGTCTGATGCCGAGAAGCTCTTGCAGGGGTTTTTCATCACCCAGGTGTTGGATTGCCTGGCGGACCCCAGCAAGAATCGCGTCATCGCTGAGCTGTCGGACGACATCTCGGCGGTGTTCCCTTACCTGAATGCCGCCATGCGAGGCGTCATCTACAACCCCGGCGCAAGGACGCTGACCCTGCGCCGGGGCGAACGCATCCTCACCTTCTACCCCCGGGTGGCGGTGATGGCCAAGGTGGATGGCGAGAGCGACGCCGCAGAACAGTTGCGCTGGTTTCAGGAGCTGTGCAACGCAACCTGGCAGCGCCGGGAGGAGATCACTCCGTCGTACGAACGGCGCAAGCTGCTGGGCCCGCTGGACGTCTACCTGCTGCTGCCGCGCCTCAACTGTCGGGCGTGCGGCGAGCTGACCTGCATGGCGTTTGCCTTCCGGCTGCTGTGGGATGAACGCTCGCTGGACGAGTGCCCGCCGCTGCACAAACCGCCCTTTGACGAGGGAGGCCGTCGGCTGGCCGAGCTCACCGGCTCAGCTGCTCCCTCCGAAGCGCACCCGTGAACAGAGACCCGGGTGCCGTTCTGGCCTTCCCTGGCTACCTGCCCGCCTCTGGCCCAACCAGCGTGAAGATGAAGTGGCAGTGCGGGTCGTCTTTGCCCTGCCTCATGGGGTAGACGACCTCCACCGGCTGCCCCGGCAACAGCGTCTCCAGCCAGGCCCCCCAGAGCAACTCGCAGGCCACGCAGGCCTGGTCGCTGCGAGCCAGGCCGGCCAGGCGGGCCCCCTCGTAGGCGGCGCAGCGGCGCACCACCAGCTCCGCCCGCTCCGGCGTCACCGCGAGCGGCTCAGCCTGCAGCGCCCCGCCCATGAGCACCTGGCCATAGAGCCCCACGATCTCCATGGCGTCTACCAGGCTGTCGGCCTGCCGCTTGTCCAGGGCCTTCAGCATGAGGCGCATCTCGATCCGCCCAAAGGAGGCCCGCACCCGGGCGTTCATACGCACGCCTGCCTCCAGGCCGAACTCGTCCACCGTCTTGAGGAACCACTGCCCGTCCCAGTAGAGAGCCAGCTTGCGCAACATGGCCGCCTGCGCCTTCGCGGTCAGCGCGTACCCTCTGGGTTGGGGAAAGGACGATTCACCTTCCATGGGCTTGCCTCCCTGTCAGAACTACGGCGCGGCGCGGCCCGGCTCGGGCGGCGGGCTGTCCTCACCCTGCCGCAGGAAGCCCGGCCAGGCCCCAGGCGAAGAGAGCCGCCAGCAGCAGGAACGCCACTCCGACCTGCCACGGCTCCTCCCGTCTCAGATCGGCCGGCGCCGGCCGGTCCGCCCAGCCCAGCGCCACCCGCCACAGGCCGGCCAGGCCGCAGACCAGCGCTGCCACGACCAAGGCCACCCACCCCGCCGGCAGCCGGCTGAACCCTCCTTCGACCCGCCAGAGAACCGCCCACCAACCAGCCCAGCCCGGCGTCAGGGGCAGGCCCACCAGCGAGGCCAGGCCAGCCAGGGCCAGGGCAGCAGACCAAGGACGGCGGCGCAGAACCCCTGTACCCAGGCCTGGCGGCAGCCACGAAAGCCCCAACGCCACCGCCGCCAGTGCCAAGCCCCGCATCCCCAGCAGCGGCGTGAGCCCAACCCAATCGGCGCCGAACCGCCAGACACCCCCCAGCAGCATGCCCAGGTTCGCCAGGGCCAAGCTGCCCCACAGCCGTTGCGGCTCACGATGCACCAGCGCACCCAGGCTGCTCAACACCAACAACCACCCGCTCCCCCCCAGCAGCCAAAGGTTCAACTGCGGGCTCGCGGCGCCTCGCAACCCAAACAGGGCCAGCAGCGGCAGGCAGGCCAAGGCCAGCGCTGCAGCCAGCGGACCGCCTTGCCGAGTGGCTGCTGGCTGCCAGGCCCCCCAAGGCGGCACGCCCAGCCAAAACGCCAGGCCAGCCGCCAGCGCCGCCGCCCCCCAAGTGCTGGGCCCGCTCTGCCCCCACACCAGTCCAGCCGGGACGAGCAGCGCCAAACCGGCCAGCCCACAGGCCAAGAGCGACATGGCGGCTGGGGCGGCCTCCCGTCGGCCGGCCGCCACGGCCATGGCCAGGCTGCAGAACGTGAGACCGCCGCCCAGCAGCCCCAAAGCCGGCGACTGCGCGCCGGCCTCGCCCACGATGCCTGCCGCTGCCACCAAGACCAGCGCCGTCCAGGGGCCAGCCGCGCCAGCCAACCAGCCAGCCAGCGAAGCCCCGGCCCCCACGGCCAACGGCAGCAGCACCCAGGGGTCGCCGCCCTCAAGGGCCCACTCCCGGCCAGCCAACCCCCACGGCGCGCCGAGCGTTACCTCCAGCGGGAGCACCTGCCCTGCGCCAGGCCACAATAGCAGATCCCCCAAGCGCACCGCTTCTGCCGGCGGGGCGAACGCCACCATCTGCCATAACGCCAGGCAAATCAACGCCCCCAGCAGGCTGGCCGCCAGCTTCCAGGGCCGCAGCAGGTAGGTCAGCCCCGCGCCACCCAGCAGGGCAACCATGGCCAGCGGGAAGCCGCTCACGTTCACAGATCTTCGGTCCCCCGCGCGGCGTGCAGCACGTAGCTGAAGGTGGCTGCCACCAGCAGGTGCAGGCCCCCAAAGGCCGCGCCCAACGCCAAACTGCGGCTTACACCCAGCGAGACGAGCTCTGCCCCCCCCAAGAGGCTGAAGAGGCCTGCGAAGACTGTGGGCTCGGCTGGACGACGGCCAGCCAACGCCAGCGCCGCGCAGAGGAAGAGCCCAAACGCCGCCGCCGTCTGGTGATCGGCCAGGCCGGGCAGGCGGTAGACCCAGCTCAGCGCCAGGGCCGCCAGAACGGCCAGCCCGGCCGCTGCCACACGCAGCCACGCCGCCCCCTGCCCCCACGGCTCTCCCTCTGGGTCGACCCCCGCTGCACGGAAGAGGGCGAGCCACAGCATGGCGGCCGTCAACCCGCCGGTGAGCATGTGTACAGGCAGCATGGCCGCCTGGGTCAGGTTGGCCAGGTGCACGCCCAGGGCGATGTGGCTCAGGGCCAAGGCCAACAGCGAGAGCCGCCACCCGCGCCAGGCCACCAACAGCGCCGCCAGGGCCAGCAGCACGCCGGTCACGGGCCACCCGCTCAACAGGCTCAAATAAGGGTCTCCATCCACCGGCTGCACTCCCTCATCTCCCCAAGGAGGCCAAGACCACCAGCAGCAGCAGGCCCCAGAGCAACCCTGCCGGCCCTTCCCACAGGCTGAGCGCGCCAGCCGCCGCCGCCGAAAGGCCGGCGCCAACCCCCGACCTCACCGACCGCCGGGGTCGACCGGGCCAGCGGGCAGCCAGCGCCCCCCGCGCCCAAGCCAATGCGGCCGCGCCAGCCAGGCCGCCCACGGCGGAGAGGACGCCGTACAGCCACGCCCCGGCGTCGGTCGGGCGCGGCCCCAGCGCCAGCGCCGCCATGCCCCCAACTCCACCGAGGGCCAACAAGGCCGGGAAGGCCCGGTCGCCCCACCCCTCCCAGCGCCGCAAGCCCGCCCAGGGCGGTAGGAAGGCGGCCAACGCCAAGGCATCCACGGCCAGCAACCAAGGCAGGATCTGCGGCGCTGAAGCGGCAGCCAGCCGGCCGGCGAAGGCTGGCGTCAGGGGCAGGCCCACCAGGAGCAAGAGGGCGGCCCCCCGCGCCCAAGTGCCGTTCCTTTCGCCGCTGTGCCATAGCACCACGCCCAACCCCAACCCCAGCAAGGCCCACAGGCTGGCAGCGCCCCCAGCCACAGGGGCGATGAGCAGGGTGGCGGCGAAGACCGTGATCCGATTGGCCAAGAGCAGGGGGAAGCTCGGCGCGGGGGAGAACCACAACCGCACGGCGCTCCAGAGCAGGGCCAGCATCGCTAGCGGCAGCCAGGCCCCCCAGCCCGGCTGCTCCGCCCAACCCAAGGCCAGGGCCCGCGCGGCCAACGACCACCCCACCCCAGCCCCCAGCAGGGTCACGAACGCTTGGGCTCCCGCGCCGCCTGGCGGCAGACTGCGGCGCATGGGGCAGACGCCAGCCAACCACAGGCCAGCCAGACCGGCGGCGTGCAGGGCCCAGGGCGGCCAGACGCCGCCATCGAAGGCCAGCGCCAGACGGGGCGGGGCCAGCAAGAGCACCAGGCCCAAGAGCAGCACCGGCCAGGGCGCGGCAGCGCTGCGTTCGCCGGCCGCCAACGTCGGCCAGAGCAGGAATAGATCGCAGAGGGCGCAGCCCACTAGGAAGGTGAGAAGGTTGCCCCCGAAGAGCGCCAGCAGCCCCCCCGCCAGGGCCGTTGCCGCCCAGCCGCCGCCATCGCCGGCAGCCGGCCGGTAGGCCACGGCGGCCAAGGCCGCAACGGCAGCCAGCAACGCCACCGGCAAGTTGAGCGAATCGACAGCCAAGACCAGGGGGCCAGCTGACGCCAACCCCCAACCGCTCTCTAGAACCACCAACGGCGCTGGGGGCCAGCGGAAAGCGGCAAGCAGGGCGATCAGCGCTCCCACGCAGCCCAGCCCTGCCAGCAGTCGCCGCAGATGCACGTCGGCCCAGCGCCCCAGCGCCAACGACAGCAGGCCCATGGCCGCCGGCCACGCCAGCAGGGGCACCCACAATTGCCACAGTCCGTCAGCCGCCATGGCCTCAGCCTACTCCCAGCGCCGGGCCAGGCTGTCGGGCTCCAGCCACAACTGGTAGTCAGCCCGTTCGGTGGTCGTCGGAGCCACAGCGCTCACGGCCAGCACCACCCGCCGCACCCCTGATGGAAGATCCTCCGGCGCCCACGAAGCGCGGCCCTGGCCGTCCACGGCGATGGGCATCACCTGGGTCTCTCGGCTGCCCTGCAGCACCGCCTGTAGCAGCCACCCTTGAGGCAGCACATTGTCGCTGCGCACGAAGCCTTCGGCCTGCCAGCCGCCCTCGCCTGTTTCCACATCCTCGTAGTACCCCAGCTCGGGGATGCGCAGTTCGTCCACCAGTAGCCCGGGGTGGTTCACCGCGTCGTCGGTCACCACCTCGAAGCGAAGCAGCACCTCCCCGCCGGCAAAGGCGCTCAGGTCCACCTGCTCCAGAATCCAGACGGGCTCAGCCCCTCCGCTCAGGCCGTTGTAGCCATGGCCCAGGTTGTTGCCGGTAGGGTTGCTGTCCGTGGTGTGGCGTCCCTGCAGAAGCGTCCACGAACGCCCGCCGTCTGCCGACGCGGAGATGTATGCATAGTCGTAGTCCCGTTCCAGGTCGTACCACAACTGCACCTCCAGCGTGGCCTGGCTCAGCCCCGACAGATCGAAGGCTCGGGTCAGGCGGGTGTTGACGTCATCGCCGCGGTTGGACCACCAGGCATAACGCCCGCTGGCTGCCCCGACCGGCGCCAGGGGCGCTTCGGCGCTGCCCACAAAGCGCAGCGTCCCCAGGTCATCGGCGGAGAACTCCAGGTAGTCCACCCCATACTGGCGCACCGAGCCGCTGTAGGGCGTGCCGCGGTCGGCGCGCAGCCGTTCCGTGGTCGGTGTGGCGAAATCCAGCGTGCGGTAGCCATAGCGACCATCGGCGAAGGTCGGATCATCCAGCAGGTTGGCCGCCACCCAGTCGGCGAACAGGGCGTTGAACGTCTCCCCGCCCACCAACGGCAGCGTCTGGTCGAACCCCAGCTCACCATCGCCTTCAGCTTCCACCAGCAGGCGCACCGCCGGCGCCCCGTACCGCTCCAGGAAGTAGGCCATGAGCAGGTAGGTGGCCCCATAGCGCGGGCCGTTCTCCTCGTCGCCCCAGGTGGTGAGCTGCATGTCCGGTTGGCGCAGGTACGACAGGTAGAGGTTGCCCACCGGCAGGCCGCACACCTGCTGAGCCAGCATGGAAAGCCCCTCGTTGACCCAGGCTGACTCGTTGCGGTCCTGGTACCAGTGGATCATGTGCTGGAATTCGTGGGCTAGGGTGCTGTCGTATTCCTCATTGCCCGGCCGTCGGTAGTCCAGGCTGATGTAGAACATCTCCCGCTGGTTGCTGAACGGGTTGGCTAGACGGGAGTACTCGTCGGCGGCCGAGAAGTATCCCCCCACCCCGCCCAAGTTGTGGGCATGCAGGATCACCAGCTGCGGGTCGCCATCCACGCCGGGCGTCCACTCTGACCCAAAGTAATCCCGCCCGATGGGGTAGGTGTGCTGCTCGAAACGCTCCGCCGAACGGCGCAGCTCATCGAGGTCCACCTTGGCCCCTTCTTCCACCCACATCTGGGCATGGTCGGTCTGATAGCGCAGCACGGCCCTGATCTGCACGTGCTCGCGGGTGTCGGTGTTGGCGATCCAGAAGGTATCTACGTCGCCCACCTCGTAGGGGTGAGGCTCGGCGGCGGCCACCGCGGAGATTGGCATGCCTCCATAGCGCAGGCGGCTGGCCAGCTCCGCCAGATCCCGATGGGGAAGCTCTGCGTTGCGCAAGGCCTCCAGGGTAGTCGGGGTCTCGGTCGCAGTCGGAGCTTGGGTGGCGGTCGGCGTGGCCAGGAGCGCGGCGGTTGGCGTCGCCGAAGGGCGCAGCGCCAAGGGGGTGGCGGTGCCGGTAGGCACACGCGTAGGGCTTGCCGTCTCTGAAGGCAGAGCGGGCGGCTGGGGGCTGGCGGCGCCCTGCGACTGCAGCCACCAGAACGCCCCGCCAACCAGCAAGGAGCCGCAGCAGAGGCTGGCCAGCAGAAAGAGGGCGCAGGCCCAGAGGGTGCGCTGTGCCGAAGGCGTTGTGCGGCTGTTCACGGAGTTCTCGCTTTCACCAGCGCTCCCTGCAGCAGCCAGCGCCCGTCAGCCAACACAAGCTCCCAGTTGGCGTCATACGTTGTGGCGCGCACAGTTCCCCCCTCGTCCGGCGCGTCGACCTCTAGGGTGACCCAGACGTGGGCGATCTGGTCGCTCACGTCCAGCGTGTTGGCCGCCACCA
>JAAYZY010000533.1 GCA_012514615.1 Chloroflexota bacterium
CGATGCCATCGCCGAGTACAGCCACCACCTGCCGCGCCTGGTGGAAAGCGCCGCCAACCCCTGCGCCGCAGGCGACCGAACCTACGCCCTGCCCAGCGGATGCCTGGCCGTGCTGCTGGTGGAGTATCCCGAAGGCGAAGACACCCCCGTCTACCTGGACTACCTGGACCCCACAGACCCACGCTTCGGCCCAGGTACCTACTACGTCCAGGGCAGTACCCTCGTCCTGGGGGCCGAGCCAGAGGCCGGCCAGACCTATGGCCTGGTCTACCACGCCCCACACGACTACCCAGACGGCGACGAAACCGCCTTGACCGTGCCAGACGAAGACCTGGAATGCCTGGTGGAATACGTCATCTGGAAGGCCTACCGCATGCTAGAGATGCAGGAGGCCATCAACCCCAACGCCGCCACCGTGGTCCTCTCCATGCTCAACACCAGCGCGGCACGCGCTCAGCGCGCCTGGCAGGAAGCCGTCCAACGCCGCGCCGGGAAGGCCCGAGGCCAGACGGCGCCCTGGGGCTGAGCCCTTGGCCGCACAACGCCACAGGCGGGAGTGAGAACCTTCATTCCCGCCTGCCCGTTCTTTCTATGTGGTTGTTGTCTGCCGAGTAGCTGGCTTACTTCACAGAGACCCGCCAGATGGGCGTCTTGGCAGGAGCCTTGCCAGGTTTGTGGGAAGACCTGCAGCAGCAGGTCAGGGGGCAGGCCGAGGCATTCATCGCTGGGGAGCTAAAGGATGAGGATGTCATCAACGTGGACGAATGGTTCGAAGTCCTTTTCCCCTGGCTCCCCTTCGGTCTGGACGCCTGCTTCTCCCTGACCGTGTGGTACAAGACTGCCTAACTCATCCACCCAAGAACGAGGCCACCCAGGCTGCCCGGGGTGGCCTCGCATGTCCAATCCAACGTCAGGAGCGGGAGACGGGACTCGAACCCGCGACAACCTACTTGGACGGCAGGGGCTCTACCAACTGAGCTACTCCCGCACCAGTCGGGGCGAGAGGATTCGAACCTCCGACCTCAGCGTCCCAAACGCCGCGCTCTAAACCGAGCTGAGCTACGCCCCGTGCACTTCCCAGTATACTGCAGCGCTGTCAAATCGTCAAAAGATCGGCCAGGCAGGGCCGCCGGGGGTTGCCCGAGCGGCGGCTCCGTGCTATACTGACCGGGCCTCGCTTGGGGAGACGACTCCCACGCCGCGGGGCCAAGGAGAATGCCCCATGACTGCCGCCGCCGAGACCCCGCCTGCTGGCCGCAGGCCCCGCTCGTGCGCTGACCTACGCCGTGTGCTGGAGGCCCTGGCCGATTCCGACACCCGCTGCCGCACCATCCGCCAGCTTGAGGAGGAGCGCGACCCGCAGGCTGTGCCGGCGCTGGTCGACGCCCTGAGCGACGCCGACCCCACGGTGCGCCAGGCGGCCGCCACCGCCTTGGGCGAATTCAGCGAGGCGGTGGACGCGTTGCTGGGCGCTCTGAGCGACGAAGACAGCCGCGTGCGGCTGGAAGCGGTGGGTTCACTCTGCCGCCTGGGCGACCGGCGGGCAATCCAGCCGCTGCTTGGCGCGCTGCGCGATGCCGAGTGGGGCGTGCGCCTGTACGCCGTCACTGCCCTGGGCCAGATGGCTGGCGAGGCTGCTGTGGAACCGCTGTGTGAACTGCTCAGCGACGAGAACGAGGCCGTGCGCCGTCTGGCCGCCCAGACGCTGGGGGAGCTAGGCGATCTGCGGGCCGTGCTGCCCCTGGTGGATGCCCTGACCGAGTGGCCAGAGAAGATGCGCTGGGCCCCCCACGAGGCCCTGGTGGCCCTGGCCGGCCAAGACTACGGGCGGGACAACGTGCGCGGCTGGCTGGGCTGGTGGGCCTCCCAGCAGTAGGCTCTGCCGCGCCGCCAAGGCGTTGCCGGGGCGCAGCCCTGCGCCCCGGTGGCCGCAGCGGCAAGGCTTGTGGCCTATTCTTCTTCTTCGTCTTCCCCCAGATCGTCGTCCTCGAACTCGTCATCATCCACCGCCTCCCCCGCCCAGAAGCGGTTGAAGCGATCGCACTCTTCCACCAGGGTGGCCACGTTGGCTGAGACGCTCTCGGGGTCCATCCGCTCCAAGTCTTCCAGGCCCAGGTTCCACATGAGGGAGAAGCCCCACTGCTCTTCCACCTGTTCCAGCACCCAGGCGCCCACCGGCAGCAGGGCGTTGCGCTTCAGCAAGGCGATGGAGGCGTCGCAGGGGATCTCCCCCGCCCCCTCGAAGGCCGCCGCGCTGGGGATGTCGAACTCTACCGTGTCTTCGTCTTCACTCAGGGTGATGTAGAGGGCGTGGACGGCGCCGGACTCCGCCTCGAAGTCGCAGGTGGCTCCGAACTCGTCCATCTCCTGGATCACCCACTCCAGCACCTCAGCAAACTCCTGGATCATCGCTTCGAACCTGGATTCAGCCATGGGATCCTCCTTCTCGGGTTGCGCTGACGGCTCACCCGGCACAGTGCCCGTGCTGCTGCGTCCCCCCAACCAGGGCTTGGCGGTCGGTGACCGTGAGAGCGCCGACGGATGTTAGCACGCTTGCGGGCAATTCGCAAGCGCCGCGGGCCCTGGCCACCTGACCAGGGGGAAGACTGGTCAATGGGCCAGGCCATGGTCTCACCACCTGCATGGTACCCTCGGCGGCAAGCCGGCGTATACTGGGGGTAAGGGGTGCACATCCTTACCGGGAGGTGAGGCCATGCGCGTGGTGTTGGCAGACGACGAGCCCAGAGTGCGTTCGGCGCTGCGGCTGCTGTTGGAGCAGGAGCCAGGCTTCGCTGTGGTGGGCGAAGCTGAGGCGGCCGAGCAGTTGCCGCCGATGGTATCGCTTCTCTCCCCGGACCTCATCTTGTTGGATTGGGAGCTGCCCGGCCTGCGAGCCGAGGAGATGCTGCCCGCGCTGATCGATCTGTGCCCAGGGCTGCTGGTGGTTGCCCTCAGCGGCCGGCCGGATGGCCGAAAGGACGCCCTGGCTGCCGGGGCGCACGCCTTTGTCAGCAAGGGCGACCCGCCAGAGACCCTCCTGGCGGCCTGCCGGGCCCTGGCCGACCCATCCCACGCCGATTGTGCTGCCCTGCCCCTCTGATCCGCACGCCGATGCCGCGACCTGGCGCCCGAGCATGGCCGGCGGCTGGCTTGCCCGACGCCCACAACCCCGGTATACTGGGGGAGGGGGGCGAGGGAGACTCCCTTCCACCCTGCAGGAGGAACTGGACTTGAGCGAGCCCTTCCATGGCCGGAATACGCCGACCTCCACAGCGCGCCTTTCCCGACGATCGTTCTTGCGCTTGGCTGGCGCGGCCGCGGCAGGCGCTGCCCTCAGCGCCTGCACCCCAGGCGCGGTGCCGACCCCCACTCCCGTCCACAGGGGCAGGGTTCAGTTGGTCTACCAAGACTGGCGCACCGACTGGTTCCCCCCCATGGTGCAGGAGATGCTGGGCCAGTTCCACAGTCAGAACCCCAACATCAGCGCCTTCTACATCCCAGACCCTGAGAACTTCGAAGAGAGGATGCTGGCCGACATGCAAGCCGGCGCCGCCCCCGATGTCTTCCAGGCCAGCGGCCCCTTCTTCCCCATCCTGGCGCAGAAAGGCTATGCTCTGGACCTGCGACCGTTCATCGAGGCCGATCTGGACCAGGCCACGATCTACGATTGGGATCCCGCCCAGTACCACGCCCTGGCCACCAAGAGCGGGGTCCAGTTCGGCGTACCCAAGTACCACGGCGCTCTGGCCCTCTACTACAACAAGGACCTCTTCGACATCTACGAGGTGGACTACCCCGATGCTTCGTGGGACTACGCCGACTACCAAGAGGCGATGCGCCGCCTGACCGATGACCGCGACGGCGACAACCGGGTGGACCTGTGGGGGAGCATGCTGGATGTCAGTTGGGACCGCCTGCAGGTGCACGTGAACGCCTGGGGCGGCCACTTCGTGCATCCCAACGACCCCAGTCTCTGCCTCATGTGCGAGCCGGAAGCCATCGCCGCGCTGGAATGGGTCTACCAGCGCATGCGCCGAGATGGCATCATGGCCACAGCCCTGGACGTGCAGAAGCGCTCCACGCGTCAGGCCTTCACCCGCAAGCTGGTGGCCATGGTGGAAGACGGCTCGTGGGCCCTGAAGGATATCCTCACGGAAGCGGACTTCCGGGTGGGCATCGCCCCCATGCCGGCCGGGCCGGCCCGCCGAGTCACCTTGGCTACCACCGATGGGTTCGGCATCTACGCCGGCACCAAACACCCGGAAGCCGCCTGGGAGCTGGTCAAGTTCCTCATCAGCCGAGACTACGGCCGGGCCATGGCACGAGCCAGCTTCCTGCAGCCCGCCCGCGCCTCCCTGGTGGATGAGTGGGTGGAGGTTGTGCGCCAGGAGTTCCCCGAGAAGAGCAAGGATGCGGACGTGGCCGTCTTCGCCGATGGCCACCTGCAGGGCTACTCGGTGGTCACCGAGGTCTTCGCCAACATGGCCGATGCCAAGTCCATCGCCTCCGCCGCCTGGGACCGCATCTTCAGCCTGGGCCGAGATGGATTGGATGAGATGCGCAACGTCTGCCAGGCGATCCAGCAGACGCAGAGGCCGGGGAGGTAGGGGCCATGGGTGTGCGCTGGGGAGGGCTGCGCGATCGGATCCTGGCCTGGTCGTTCGTCCCCACGGCCATCATCCTTCTGGCCGTGGCCTTGGTGACCTTCTACTCCTACCAGGGGGTGACCCAGGATCTGGTGATCCAGCGGGACCAGGAGCTAGTGCGGCTGTCTGCCGGGCAAGTGTCGTCGGTGCTCAAGGAGTACACCGATCTTCTGACCTCCGTGGCCCGTACCAGCCCCTTCTATAGCAACGTCCCTGCCGCTCAGCAGGTGGGCCTGCAGCGCTCCCGCTACCGCCTGAGCATCTTCGACGGCGGCGTGGTGGTGCTGGATACCTTCGGCCTGGTGGTCGCAGCGGAGCCCCCTCGCCCAGACCTGGTGGGGCAAGACTGGTCGGACCGGCCGTTCTTCCTGCAGATGGCCCGTTCTGCCACCCCTGGCCCCGCCTTCTCCGACCTCCTTACCGACGGGCCTGCCGGCGCGCCGGTCATCGCCGTCTGTGTGCCCATCACCGGGCCTCAGGGCGAGTTCCTGGGCGCCTTGGCCGGCTTCTTCCGCCTGGGCGATACAGCGGTGAGCACATTCTACGGCAACCTGGTGAAGCTGCGCCTGGGCCAGGGCGGCGAGAAGTACCTGGTGGACAGCCAGGGCCAGGTCATCTACCATTCTGATCTCGCCCAGGTGGGGGAGAACTACTCGCGGGAAGTGACCGTGCGCCGGCTGCTCCAGGGGGAGGTGGGTGCCCTGCGCATCGAGGCGACGCCGGTCTCCGTGGGCGAGTTCGACTACCGGGTCGATCAGGATGTTTTGGCCGGCTTCGCGCCGGTGCCGGGCACACCGTGGGGCCTGGTCACCGAAGAGTCGTGGGAGGCGCTGACGGCGTCCAGCCGTCGTTATCAGCGGTTTCTGCTGCTGCTGCTGGCGCTGGGCGTGGTGGTGCCGGCGGTGGTGGTGACCTTGGGCCTCCGCCGCACCCTCCAGCCCATCAAGGAGCTGATCGCCGCGGCCCACGAGGTGGCCCGCGGCAACTTCGGCCAGTCCATCCGAGCGGCCACCGGCGACGAGATCGAAGAGCTGGCCCGCCAGTTCAACCTCATGTCGGCCCAGCTTCAGGCTTCCTACACGCACCTGGAGCAGCGGGTGGCCGACCGTACCCGTGAGCTGGCCACGTTGAACGAGGTGGCCAGCGTGTTGAGCCATTCGCTAGACCTGCCGGACGTGCTCACCGCCGCGCTGGAGAAGACGTTCCAGGTGATGGGCATGGAGACCGGGGGCGTCTACCTGTTGGACGAGGGGAC
>JAAYZY010000534.1 GCA_012514615.1 Chloroflexota bacterium
AAGGGGAAGGACAGCTGTGACCGTCTCATATCCACCCACGCAGAACGCGCTGGAGAACGTGCGCATCTTCAGCGGGCAGGCGCACCCAGAGCTGGGCCGGGAGATCTGTGACGAACTGGGTCTGCCGCTGAGCCCCTCGGTGACGCAGCGGTTCCACAACGACAACCTGTGTGTGCAGCTCCAAGCCAGCGTCCGGGAGAAGGAGGTCTTCATCGTGCAGCCTCTCTCGCCGCCGGTGAGCGACCACCTGCTGGAGCTGCTTCTGCTGCTGGATGCGGCGCGCAGCGCCTCGGCTCGACGGATCACCGCCGTGATTCCTTACTACTCCTACGCCCGATCGGACAAGAAGAACGCCCCGCGCATCTCCATCGCCGCCCGATTGGTGGCGGACCTGCTGACCACCGCCGGGGCCAGCCACATCCTCACCATGACCCTGCATTCGCCCCAGGTGCACGGCTTCTTCTCGGTGCCGACGGACCATTTGAGCTCGTTGCACACCTTTGCAGACTACTTCCTGGCGAAAGACCTCTCCGACAGCGTGGTGGTGGCGCCGGACATCGGCAGCGCCAAGCGGGCCCGGGATTTCGCCCACAAGCTGGGCCTTCCCATGATCGCCGCCAACAAGCAGCGCCTGGACGACCTGCAGGTGGAGGTGATGGAGATCATCGGCGAGGTGAAGAACCGCCACGCCATCGTCCTGGATGACGAGATCGCCACCGGCGGCACCATCGTGGAGACGATCAACGAACTGAAGCGGCGGGGAATCGAACGGTTCACCGTGGCGGCCACCCACGGGGTGTTCTGCGGGCCGGCCAGCCCGCGGTTGGGGGCGGTGCCGGAGATCGAGGAGATCGTCATCACCAACACCGTGCCCATGACGCCGGAGCGCCGTCTGCCCAGCATGCGCATCCTGTCGGTGGCGCCGATCCTGGCCGAGGCGATCCGCCGCAACGTGGCCGGCGAATCCCTGCAGCCGATCTTCTCCTACCTGTAGGCTCAGGGCCTGGCCTTGGCGCTGTAGAGCCACTCTTGGGCCAGGGGGCGTAGGCTGCGCCCGCTGAGCGCTTCGGCCAGGCTCAAGAACTCCTTGCCCCGGGCAATGCCATAGCGGTAGCGCGCCTGGTACTGGCGCAGGATGGCCAGGAAGCGGTCGTCGCCCACCTCCTGTCGCAGGGCGTGGAAGAAGAGCGCCCCCTTCTGATAGACGACGCTCCCGTAGTCCTCCTCACGGAAGGCGGTTACCGGCTGGGCCACCGGGGCATCCCGCCCTTGCTTCAGCAGCCCCTCGTATCGCTGGCGGTACCCATTCACCACCCGAGCGCCGGCTTCAGCCCCGTAGACCTTCTCGAAGTAGAGAGCGGTGCTGTAGTTGGCCAGGGCCTCGTCCAGCCACGGCTCGTCGAGTTGGTCGTTGCCCACGAGGCCGTACCACCACTGGTGGGCCATCTCGTGTACCACCACGAACTCGGTGGAAGGGTCCTCGTTGGCGTAGAGGCTCTCGGCCAGCACGATGAAGCCGGGATACTCGATGCCCAAGGCGTCGATGCCTACTTCGGCCAAGTCCAGCTCCCCGTATGGGTAAGGGCCGAATAGCTCACTGAAGAGCCGGAAGGAGCGGCTGGCGTAGGCCAGCACGGCTTCGCCCATGGTCTGGTGCGCCGGGTAGTAGTGAGAATGGAGGACCGTCCCGCTGGCGTCTTCTTGGGAACTGGTCTGGTAGCGGCGGCTGAACGCTAG
>JAAYZY010000535.1 GCA_012514615.1 Chloroflexota bacterium
CAGCCAGCAGGGCCACCTGATGGCCGCGGTACCACTGCTTGGCATACTCGGCCTTGCCCTCGATCATGCCGTAGTGACGCATGACGTTGAGGTAAGCCGCGGCGAACCGCTGGCCGATGAAGTGGAAGTCGGTCTTCAGCATCTTGCTCCAGCCGCCCCACTCCACGGTGATGCCGCCGCCGCCCTGCTCGGCGATCATGCCGGTGGGGCTGCCGCGGCCCACGCCGCTGGTGTTCACCAAGTTCCACTCAGGCCCCATGGCGCCGGCCAACTCCAGAGAGGCTGGCGTTTCCGCGGCGAAGATGGCCGACTCAAGGTAGGAGTGCTCGCCGCCGGAATGCACGGCAATCTGCAGGTCGCAGTTGTCTTTCATGGCGGTCCAATGGGCCCAGCCCACCCGCTCAGTGGCATAGCCGTCCGGCTTGCCGGGGTAGATGCGGTTCAGGTCGTAGGAGAAGGTGTCGCGGGGGTCGCCGCGGTTGCCAGCCGTGAACGCTTCGATGTTCAGGGCAGGCACGGCCACCAAGGTACCCTTCATCTTTTTCGGGTCCAACTGCTTCAGCAGCAGCATGATGGAGTAGGGGCCTTCCGGCTCGTCGCCGTGGGTCGCCCCGTTGATCCACAGGCGGGGGCCGTCTTCCACGCCGCGGTAGACGATGATGGGCATCTCCCGGCGGCGGCCGTAGAGGTCCACGCCCAAGGGGATGCCTCCGCGCTTGGCTTCGCCCGGCATCACCGTCACGTTGCCGATAGTCATCGGTTTTGCCATGTCAGGTTCTCCTCTTTTCCACGTCTTCACTGGTTCGGTCGGAATCGGGCCGGGGCGATGATGGCACCGCCCCGGCAGGGATTCCGTTGGCTACTTCTTGACGTGCTCAGCGATGGTGCGCTTCATGCGGGCCACCGCTTCCTGCAGACGCTCTTTGGGAGCCAGCAGGGAGATGCGCAGGTACTGTCCGCCGGACTCGCCGAAGGCGTTGCCGGGGAAGATGAGCACCCGCCCCTCTTTCAGGAAGAGGTACGAGAGCTCTTCGGCTGAGATGCCCACGCTGGAGGCATCGGGGAAGGCGTAGAACGCCCCCTTGGGCCGCCCGTAGGTGAAGCCCATCTCGTCCAGGCCCTGCATCATGATCTGGCGACGCTCGTCGTAGATGCGGCGGAAGCGTTCCACGCAGTCCTGCGGCCCGGTGAAGGCAGCATGTGCGCCCCACTGGGAGATGACCGAGGTGCCGCGGTTGGCGCTGATCTTCATGGCCCGCATGGCGGCGATGATCGACGCTGGGGCCGCCACGTAGCCGACGCGCCAGCCGGTCATGGCGTAGGTTTTGGAGACGCCGTTGAGGGTGATGGTGCGTTCTTTCATCCCCGGCAGCGAGGCGATGCTCATGTGCTGGGCGTCGTCGTAGATGAACTTCTCGTAGATCTCGTCAGAGATGACGATGAGGTTGCGCTCCTGGGCGATCTCGGCCAGGCGGCGGATGCTCTTGGGCGAGATGACGCCGGAGGTGGGGTTGCCCGGGGTTACCAGCAGCAAGACCTTGCTCTTGGGCCCGATGCGCTTCTCCACCTCCTCAGGGCGCAGGTCGAAGCTGTCTTCCTGGTAGGTGGGCACAGGGACGATCTTGCCGCCGGCCACGTGGATAGCGGCATCGTAGGAGGTGTAGCGCGGGTCCGGCACCAACACCTCATCGCCGGGGTTCAGCAGCGACTGAATCAGGAAGAAGAGCGCCTCCTGGCCGCCGCCGGTCACCAGCACTTCCGTGGCCGGGTCGACCAGCACGTTGTTCTCCCGCCGCAACTTGTCGGCGATGGCCTGGCGCAGCTCGAAGAGCCCCTCGGCCGGGGCCGGCTGCAGGGCCGCGCCGCGCCGCAGCGCATCTTTGGCCGCCTGAACGATGTGCGCCGGCGTATCCTGGTCGGGGTCGCCGCGGCCCAGGGCGATGACATCGGGCAGGGTCTTGGCCAGCTCCATCATCTCGTAGCGGATGCTGGTACCCTTCTCGGCTACCTTCTTCTGGCTCATGCTGCACCTCCTGCCCGCACGTTCAAGGCCCACTTCAGGCGCCGCATGGCCTGTTCCAGGTCCGACATGGTGGGCCAGAGGGAGATGCGCACCCACCCTTCACCCTTGGCGCCGAAGACCGGGCCTGGCAGCACGGCCACCCGCGCCTCCGAGAGCAGCCAGCAGGCGAACGGTTCGGCCTTCTTGCCACTGCTGCGCACATCCACGAAGACGTAGGGCGTGGCCTGCGGCTGGCTGTGGGGCAACCCCAGTTCATCCAGAGCCGCCAGCACCAGGGCGCGCTTGGCGTCCATCTCAGCGCGGCGGGCCTCCACCCAGCCCTGGGGGCCGGTCATGGCTTCCAAGGCCGCGAACTGGGCCATGGCGCTGGTGCAGATGGTGATAGCCTGCTTCAGGTCCCGCACCGGCGTCACCAGCTCCTTGGGGCCGGCGAAGTAGCCGACCCGCCAGCTGGCCAAGCCGTAGAGGTACGAGAAGCTGCACACAGTGAGGGTGTGCGGGGCCGCGGCGGGCACAGAGGCCAAGCTCACGTGCCGCGCGTGCTGCCCCAGCCCTTCGTCCAGCGACTCATCGGCGATGACGGTGAGCCGGTGCTCGGCCACCAGGTCGGCGATGCGCCCGATCTCCTCAGCGGAGAGGACGGCCCCGCTGGGCGTGGCCGGGTTGACCAGCAACAGCAGCTTGCTCTTGGGGGTTAGGCGGCTCTTGATCTGGGCCGCGGTCATGGCGAAGCCATCGGCGGCGCGCAACGGCACCGGCACCAGCGTGGCCTGCGACAGGCGCACGCCCTCATCCACAAAGGCCGGGCGCAGCTCCGGCGCCAGCACTTCGTCGCCGGCGCTGGCCAGCACCTGCAGCCCCACGAAGACGCCCTCGCGTCCACCGTTGCTGATGACCACACCGCTGCCGGCATCCACCGTGACGCCCTGCAGCGCGGCAAGCTTGGCTGCCACTGCCTTGCGCAAGGCCGGCACGCCTGGCCGGTCGGTGTAGTGCGTCTCGCCCTGGTCCAGCGACGCTTCCACCGCCGCCAAGACGTTCTCTGGAAGCACCGGATCGCCCGAGTCGCCGCTGAGGTCGATGGTGTGTTCGAAGCGCATCTCGCGCGGCCAGCCCGAAGCCGGCTCCACCACCCGCCAACGCTCAGCCCGCTGGGCGATGGCCGATGCCATCGGTCCCATAGTCTGCTCCATCTTTTGTCCTATCCTCCTGATGGTTGATACCCATTGGTCGATGCTGGGGGCAGGCGCGCCTGCCCCCAGGGGAACATGCTCTAACGGAAGGCCCCCAGGCCCATGATGCGGGCCATGTTGGCCTTGGCATCGTGCACCGGCTCGATCTCGGCCGTCGGGCCGGTGAGGAAGCAGACCAGGCCGGGCCCGAAGCCCACGCGCACGCTGTCGCCGTGGCAGACGATGCCCACGGAAGTGGCGCCCCGCAGGTAGCCGGGGGCATAGGTGGTGTCATAGTCGCGCACAGCGATCACGTCGCCCAGCCGCAGGTCCTTCAGGCCGTACTCTTCCACCATGCCGGGCGAGTTGGTCTGGAGCTGCAGCGCGCCGCCGTCGGAATCCAGGCCGGCGCCTGCGCCCATGAGCTCAGCCGGCAACGTAGCCACCACCGGCACCTGCAGCTTGCCGCCCTGCACCTTGATGCCCATGCGCTCGGCCAGGCCGGGGTCGATGTTCTTCACCGTGACGTTGGGGAAGCCCTCGATGGCGGCACCCAACCCGTAGGCCCGCACCTGGATGGCGTCGCCCACGGCCAGTGTCTCCATGGCCTCCGGGGGGAAGTCCAGGATCAGATGATCCATGAAGCGCCCGCTCTTGCCGGCGACCACACCCTTGGCCCCCTTGGCCCGGCCGCTCATGACCACCGCCTCGTTGCCCAGGCAGGCGAAGACCTTCAGCGCCCGGTGGGCCGCCGCGTCTTTGCTGCGGATGCTCACGCCGGGCTCGATCACCTCGGCCAGCCAGCCCATGGCCGGGTCGCCGATGCGCACGTTGTAGACGATGCCGCCGTTCAGCGGCAGCAGGCTCAGGGTCCCCTCTCGAGTCATGAAGTGAGGGGTCCAAGGCACTGTGGGGAAGCCGGGGGCATCAATGTTGCCCATGACCGAGATCTTGACCAGCTTTTCCTTGTTCTTGATCTTCAGCATGACAGTCTCTCCTTTATGCCCACCGGCCAAATTTCAGGTAGTTGCCAATGTTGGCATCGGGATCGATTTCGGGGATGATGTGCGCCGTGGCGCACGAAAGCAGGGTCATCACCCCAGGCCCGTGCCCGGTCTGGAAGCAGTCGCCGTGGTTGATGAGGCCGATGGCGATGGCTCCCTTCTGGTAACCGCGGCCGGTGCTGTGATCCTGATCCCGGATCGCCACCAGGTCGCCCAGGCGCAGGCTCAGCAGGCCCAGGCTCTCCACCCAAGAGCGGTCTTCGGTCATCATGTCTTGGTCCACGTACTCGGGGAAGAGCTCCATGCCCGAGCCCATGATCTGCGGCGGCAGCTCGTGGGCCACCGGCACCACGATCTTGCCATCGCCGGCTTCGCGGATGCGCATCGCTTCCAGGAGTTGCGGGCTGCATTTGCGCACGGCGATGTGGGGGTAGTCCACCATGGCCAAGCCCAGCCCCTCGGTGAGGATCTGGATGCGGTCGCCCACGCACATCCGCTCCAGCTCTTCAGGGGCGAAGTCGATGAGCAGCCGGGCGTGCTCGCCGGAGACGATGCCCCGGGTACCCGCCGCGTCGCCCGAGGCCACCACCGCCTCGTTGCCCACGCAGGTGAGGTAGTGCATGGCGTAGTCGGCCTGCGTGTCGGCGTTGTGGATGGAGACGCCAGGCTCCAAGTGGTCGGCCTCCCAGCCAAACGCTGGATCGCCTACCCGGGTACTGTAGACGATGCCGGCCATGCCGATGGAGAACTTGGCTCGACCGCTGTTGTCTGGCCCGTAGCCGCGCAGCGCTGGCGGGGAGATCTCCCCCAGCACCGCCATCTTGACCAGACGGTCCTTGTTGGTGCGAATCATCGTGCCCTCCTTGGACTGGGACTTACGTCAGGAACCGCGCTGTGCCCGGGGCCCTGCCCCCAGGCTGAGGGAACTCCCTTGGGTGGCCTCCATGAGGCAGTCGGCCACGTAGCGGATCTGCTCATCGGTGAGCTCCGGGTAAATGGGCAGGCAGAGCACCTGCTCGGCGATCTCCTCGGTGACCGGCAGGTCACCGGGGTGGTAGCCCAGGCGACGGTAGAGCGCCTTGAGATGCACGGCCGGGGCGTAGAGGACATGGGTCTCCACCCCCCAGCGGGCCAGGGCGCGGCGCACTTCGTGCCGATTGGCAACCAGCACCACATAGTTGCGGTAGACGTGCCCAAAGCCGGCCGGCACGTGGGGCGTCACCACATTGGAGTCGGCCAGCAGTTCGCCATAGAGGGCGGCGATGGCCTGCCGCCGGGCGATCCAGGCCGGCACGTGGGGCAGCTTGGCCAGCACCACCGCAGCCTGGAGGGTGTCCAAATGGCTGTGGTAGCCCTCCACAATGTGATCCATGGGAGCCAGCAGTTTCACCGGCCCCACCTGCTCGAAATCCCGCGTCTCGCCGTAGGAGCCCCACAGGCGCACCTCTTCGGCCAGGTCAGGGTCGTCGGTGGTGACGATGCCGCCATCGCCGTAGGCCCCCACGATCTTGTTGGG
>JAAYZY010000536.1 GCA_012514615.1 Chloroflexota bacterium
GCCCTGGGATCAGTTGGCCTACTGGGGCATGACGGTGGGCGCGGCCATCGCCGGCTACGCGCCGGTGGTTGGCCCCATGGTGCGGGAGCTGATGCTTGGGGGCACCACCGTGGGGCAGCCGGCGCTGATCCGCTTCTACACCTTGCACTGCTTCGTGCTGCCGGTGGCGTCGGCGTTCATCCTGGGCATCCATTTTTGGCGAGTGCGGAAAGACGGCGGCATCTCCGGGCCGAAGCCGGCTCACGACGAGGGGGGGGACCGATGAGCAAGAAGGGACAGCCAACCGAGCCGTTTGCGCCAGACCCCCACAAGACCTACGGCCTGATGGAGCTGGCCAAGGGCACTAGCCCTCTGGTGGACAAAGAGCCGGAAGACACGGTGATGACCTTCCCCAACCTGGTGCTCATCGAGTTCTTGGGCGCGTTGGGGATGATCCTGCTGCTGTTGCTCCTGTCGGTGCTGCGGGACGCTCCGCTGGAGGAGTTTGCCAACCCACAGTCGCCGCCCAACCCGGCCAAGGCTGCCTGGTATCTGATGGGCGTTCAGGAGCTGATCCTACACCTGCATCCACAGTGGGGTTCCATCCTCATTCCCGGGGCGATCACGGTGCTGCTCATGGCCATCCCGTATCTGGATCGGGATACGTCGGATGTGGGCATCTGGTTTGGGGGGGCGCGAGGCCGACGCATCGCCGGCTACACAGCGTTGGCCACTGCGCTCACGCTGCCGGCGCTTATCTTGCTGAGCAGTCAGTTTGGGGTCAAGAGCATCTTGCCCAACGCCTCGGCCACCGTGACCGGCATCATCGTCCCTGTGGCCATCATCTTGGTCATCCTGGATGGGCTGCGGCGGATCCTACGCTACTACGGGGCGACGCGCCGTGAGGTGATTGTGGCCTTCTTCACGGTGTTCATCACCAGTTTCTTTGTACTGACGGCGATCATGCTGCTCTTCCGGGGGCCGGGCGAGCGGCTGTACTGGCCTTGGGCCATGCCCACGGCGGAATGACGTGTTGAGGAGAGGGTAGGATGTCGTTGGACGATCAGAGCACCGCTCACGATGCGGAGGAGCAGGCGGGCGAGACCGGCCCACGCAAGGGGCTGACCCGGCGGCAGGTGATCCTTGGCGCTTGGGGCGTGGTTGGGGCGGCGGCTGCAGCGCAGATGGCCGGCGTCACCTTCCGCTTCTTGGCCCCGGGCGAGGCCGAGGCCCAGGGCGGCGGCAAGCTGGCCGTGGGGCGGGTGGACGACTTCCCCGCTGGGTCCGTGACCTACGTGGCCCAAGGGCAGTTGTTCCTGGTGCGCACCAAACAGTGGTTTCTGGCGCTCTCACAGGTCTGCACGCACCTGGCCTGCGCGGTGCAGTGGAACGAGGAAGCCGGGCGCTTTGAGTGCCATTGCCACGGCGCGGTCTTCAACGAGAAAGGCGAGGTCTTGGCTGGGCCTCCTCCGCGCCCCCTGGACTACTACCCGGTGGAGGTCAGCAACGGCATGGTGATCGTCGATACGAGCAAGGTGGCCCAGCGCTCCGAGTTCAACCAGGCGCAGGCGACGGAGGTATAGGCGCTGTGCAGCGAAGACTCTCCTTGGACGAAACGGACCTGAAGCTGCTGCTAGGCCTGGCGTTGACCCTGGGCATCGTCTTGGTGCTCTCTTTCGTGATCCTTTACGAGCCGACCCGAGCTGCCCGCACCCGGGCAGCCTTCACCGCAGAAGCGGTGGAGCGCGGGGAGGATCTGTTCGCGGCCAACTGCGTCGCCTGCCACGGCTCGGAGGGCAAGGGTGATGGCGAGACCCCGGCCCCAGCGCTGAACGACAGCGAGTTCTTGGGCAGCGTCTCCGACCAGGAGATCCGCGAGACCCTCACCTTTGGCCGGCCGGGCACGGCCATGGTGGCCTTCTCTGCCGAGCGGGGCGGCATATTGCGGGAAGACGAGATCGGCGACTTGGTGGCCTTCGTGCGGCACTGGCAGCCCCAGGCCCAGGCGGTGCCCACCCCCACGCCCCGGGTGGTGGCTGAGGCGGTGTACGCCGCACGCTGCACCGGCTGCCATGGGCTGGCTGGCGCGGGCACGGCGGAGCTGCCGCTGGTGCTGCGTTCGTTGGCCTACCTGGGTGGGGCCACCGACGCCGAGATACGCCAGCAGATGCAGAGCGGCAAACCGGCCATCGGCATGCCGGCCTGCGGCTCGGACCTGAGCGAGGCGGAGCTGGACGCGCTGGTGGCCTTGGTGAAGGGCTGGAGGGAGGCGCTGCCGGCCGTGTCCGATGGGGCCGTGCTGTTTGAGCGCTACTGCACCGTCTGCCACGGCGCCAACGGCCAGGGGACGGCGGAAGTCCCCCTGGTGCTCCATTCTGGGGCGTTCTTGGGCAGCCGCTCCGACGTCGCCTTGCGGCAGTCCATTGTGGAAGGCCATGGGGCCATGCCCCCCTGGGGCCAGGCGGCCGGCGGCCTGATGACTGACGAGCAGGTCGATGGCCTGGTGCAGCGCCTGCGCAGTTGGGGCGGCGAAGCCCTGACCCCGGCGGCGGAGGCGGACCCCCTGCGCGGCGCCGAGGCGTTTGCGGCCCGCTGCGCCTCGTGCCACGGCGAGCTGGGTCGGGGCGGCGTGATCGTCGAGGAGCCAGTCAAC
>JAAYZY010000537.1 GCA_012514615.1 Chloroflexota bacterium
ACGGCAGCGGGTGGCCTGCGATCTGGGATACCTGGTGAACCTAGAAGACCGCCGCGGCAAACCGGCCAAGCTGGTGCAGGGCGACCCACTGCCAGAGGAAAGGCCCGTGCTGCCCAGGCCCGAAGACCTGGCCACGCCAAGCAGTGAAACCGTTGACACAACCCTATCGGCGGCGCTACCCCTGGCCCCAAACGAGGCGCAAGGGGGGGAGGGGGGTACTGTCCTTCGCGTCAACACGTCAACACGTCAACGGTTCGGCGATGATGAACGGTGTGCCCTCTGCCGGGGCGTGGTGTGGATGTACACAGCCGAAGGAGTGCCTCTCTGCGAAGAGCACGCTCAGGCAATGGAGGTGGCGGACTATGGCGCAGACTGACAGACTGACGGCTCAGCAGCGGGCCTTTGTGGTGGCCCTATTTGGGCATACGGTAGAGGGCGCAGCGGCGGGAGTGGGCATATCGCCGCGCACGGCCTGGCGGTGGCTGGCCCTGGCCCACGTCAAAGAGGCGGTACAGCATGCCCAGCAAGAGGCGCTGGAAGCGGTGACGCGGCGAGCTGTGCAGGCTATGACTGGGGCCCTGGCCGTGCTGCAAGAGGTGGCAGCCGACAGGCAATCGCCGACGGGCAGCAGGGTATCAGCGGCACGGGCGATCCTAGAGAACGGCCTGCGCTTTGCGGAAGTGGTGACGCTGGAAGCGCGAATCGCGGCGCTGGAAGAGGCCCGGAAGAGTGGCGCATCGTGAACCTTGCGAGACGCGTGAAGCTTCTGGAACTGGCCGGGCAGGCGCGAAGGTTGCCGTGTCTGGCAGAAGAGCTAACCGATGATGAATTGGCCTGGATCGTCAGCGGCGGGACAAAGACGGCCGCGGAACTGACTGACGAAGAGCTGGCGGCAATCCTGGCCCAGGGGGTGCAAGATGAGTATTGAGCAACGCTTGCGGAAGCTGGAGCGGCAAGCGGAGCCCAGCGGGGAGGGTTGCGCGCTTTGCCGGGGGTGGGACTGGGGCTGGGCGGAGATAGAGGTGGGCGACCCTGACCCGGAGCCCGAGCGCTGCCCACGGTGCGGGCGGGAACGGCCTATGATAGTGGCGGTGCTCTCACGGCTGCCCCGGGAGGCGGCGCCCGACTCACAGATGGTACCGACTGCGCCCCGCGATCAACCTTGAGCGACCCCGGGCGAACCCTGACGGCGGAGCACGACGCGGCAGCGCAACACTTCGCGGATCTGGAGGGCTGGGCTGCATTGAAACGTCAGAGCGACCTGGCCGCGCAGGTGGGGAGGGATGACTGACGCGCCTTGTCGCGCCCCGGCCACGGCGATCCTGCGACGGGCCGTGGAAGAAGCCCAGGCGGGCGACGCTGAGGCCCTGTTCTGGGTCGGAGGCCCGGACGCGGCCGCCCTCTTTGACGGCTTGGGAGTCAGAACTGGGTGGGCACTCGCCAGCTTGACAGGGTGTGGTACAATGAAGGTAGATGCAATTGCCCCTGCGGGTGCGCAAACACCCCAGGGGCGCGGCCCAGGTGAGTCAGCACCTGAGCGGGGATAGTGTAGCATGGCCCCCCTGTCTGGTGCAAACCGGGCTAGGGGCTTTTCGTTAACATTCTGCGACCAAGCGCTTCTGCTATTTCCGAGAAAGCCCATCGCGGCCAAGACCACTACAGATAGTGGGTGCAGGGAAGCAATGGCACTACATCTTGTGTTTCATAGCCACCCTAGCTCAATCGGCAGAGCAGGCGCTTCGTAAGCGTCAGGTTTGGGGTTCAATTCCCCAGGGTGGCTCCTTGCGCGCCCAGCGCTGTTTCCCAATTCAGAAGGAGCGAGCCATGCATGTCTTGGTGGTGGGCGGCACGGGCTTCTTGGGCTACTTCGCGGTGCACGAGCTCCTGCGCCGGGGACACAGCGTGTCGATCTTGGCTCTGCCGCCTCTGCCCGAGCAGGGCTTCTTCCCCCCGCAGGTCTCCATCACCCTGGGCAACCTGGACGACCTGAGCGACAACGAGGTGCGCGCCCACCTGCGGGGCGTGGAAGGCGTCGTCTTCGCTGCTGGGGCCGACGACCGGATCATCCCCCGCGCCCCGGCCTACCCGTTCTTCCACCATGCCAACGTGGAGGTCTGCGAGCGTTTCTTCCGCCTGGCCCGCCAGGCCGGCGTGGGGCGGGGCGTCCTCCTCAGCTCCTACTTCGCCCATTTCGACCGCCTGTGGCCGGCCCTGCGCCTGGCCTACCACCACCCCTACATCCGCAGCCGCAGGGAACAGGCCCTGGCCGCCTTGGCGGCCGCCATGCCCGACCTGCAGCTGGTCATCCTGGAGCTGCCCTACATCTTCGGGGCCATGCCGGGGCGTGTGCCCCTCTGGTCGCCTCTGGTGAACCTGGTGCGCCGCTCCCGAGTGGTGTTCTACCCCAGGGGCGGCAGCAACATGGTGGCCGTGGGGCGGGTGGCCGAAGCCATTGTGGGAGGCGTGGAGTGTGGCGAAGGCGGGCGGCGCTACCTGATGGGCGACGAGAACGTCGCCTGGGCGGACTTCCTTCAGCGGCTCTCGCTCTATGCCTGCGGGCGGCCCAAGCCGGTGGTCACCGTGCCGGACTTCCTGGTCCGCCAGCAGATGAAGGCGGTGGCGGCCAAACACCTGTCCGAGGGACGGGAGGCTGGCCTGGACCCGGTGGAGTTCACCAAGCTGCAGACGGCGCGCCTCTTTTTCGACCCGACGCCCTCTCGCCAGGCGCTGGGCTACGGCCAAGGCGGGCTGGACCAAGCGCTGCGAGACACGGTGGCCGCCTGCCCGCCCAGCGACAAGGTGACCTTTTGGTAGCCCGGCTCCGGCCAGGGAAAGGATGCCGTTGGTGACTGCAGCTCCCGCTGACCGCCCCTGGCCCGCTGCCCTGTGGCACGCCCTGCCCCTCTCGGCGGTCGTGCTGGGGCTCTTCGGCTACTGGTTCGGGGCGGCCAACCGCTATGTTGTCTTCCTTTACGAGCACCTGGGCGCCGGCCCTTTCCATCCCGTCACGGTTAGCCGTTATTGGATGTCGGGCTTGGTGGCTGGCGGCGTGGTGTGCCTGCTCTACAGCGCGATCCATTGGCTCTGGGGGCGGCGTTTGGCTTCCCGCGGGCGGGAGGCACATCCCCCGGCCTGGTGGCGCGTCTGGCTGCTCTGCCTGCCCCCCCTGGCCCTGGGCATCCCGGCCATCGTCTCCACGGTGAACCAGCCCACCATGCCGCCGGGCATCGCCGCCGCCTGCACGTTGGCCGCGCTGGCGGCCTTGGCCCTGGCGTTGTGGCCGGCGGCTTTGGCGGCGCGAGAGCCGCGGCGGCTCTTCTGGTTGGCCGTGGACGGCGCTGGCCTTGTCCCCGTGCTCCTTTTGCTGCGGGCGGTGGAGTTCGCCCTCAGCGGCTTCCGCGGCATGGCCGAGTCGCTGGCCGTGGCTGGGGGGGCGCTGGCGGTCTCGGTGGTCTGGCTGGGCGTCGCCAGCCTGGCGCCGGCCCGTTGGCGGGGCCCTGCGCCAGGCGCGTTGGCCCTCTGGGCGGCCGGGCTGTGCCTGAGCTATCTGCTGCTGCCGTTGGCCCACTACCTCTTCTCCAGCGCGGGCTTCCTCTACATCACCGCCGCAAGCAACTTCTTCCCCGAGCGTGCTTGGCTGCAGGCGGTGGTGTTGCTTGTGGCTGGCTGGCTGACCTGGGCCATCACCCGTCTGCGCCGCGGCTGATGCGCCGGCCGACCCTGGGCACGGTCCTTGCAGCCGTGGGGGAGGCAACTGGGGCTTGCTTGCGGAATCTGTCGCTTTCTGGTAGCATGTGAATCCCAAATGACGAAGGAGCTGGTGGTGCATCGATGGCACGAAGCCCTGCTCGTTCTGGGAGGGCTGCTGTGGTTGGCGGCAGGTTGCCAGAGCCAGCCGGCGGACTTGCAGGTCACCGTGATGGCCGATGGGGCGGCCCACCGCGTGACCGTGGTCGGGGGCACGGTGCGAGAGGCAGTGGCCGCCGCAGGGGTTGCGCTGGGGGCGCTGGACCAGGTGACGCCGGACCTGTGGCAGGAAGTGACCCCTGACCTGCAGGTGCGGGTGGTGCGCGTGCAGGAGGTGGAGGAGGCCGAGCGGCGGGCTATCCCATTCGAGCGCAGGGTGCTGCGCAGCGAGGCCATGGCCGACGGTGAGAGCCGCCTGGTGCAGTTGGGCCAGCAGGGCGAAGAGGAGATTGTCTACCGGGTGACCCTGCACGACGGCCAGGAGCAGAGCCGGGTGGAGGTGCGCCGGGAGGCGCTGCGGCCGGTGGTGCATGAGGTGCAGGTAGTGGGCATCCGCAGCCACCTGCCCTCGACGCCGCTGGAAGGGACCATCGCCTACCTCTCCGGCGGCAACGCCTGGCTGATGCGGGGTGAGAGCGGCGGACGGCGGCCCCTGACCACGGCCGGCGACCTGGATGGGCGGGTGTTTGCCCTGGCGTCGGATGGCCAGTGGCTGTTGTTCAGCCGCATGGCTGCCGACCCGGATGCGCCGCAGATCAACTCGCTGTGGGTGGTGGAGACGACGGTGTTGGGCCAGGAGCCGTTGCCGCTGGGCATCGAAAGCGTGGTCTATGGCGGCTGGTCGCCGGACGGAAGACGCATCGCCTACTCCACCGCCGAGCGGAGCCGCGGCTCGCCAGGCTGGAAGGCGCACAACGACTTGTGGGTGGCGCAGGTGGCGCTCCCTTCGCCGCACCTGAAGCAGACCGTGGCCGCGCCGGTGGTGACCCCCACGCTGGCCGTTGAAGGTGACGCCAGCGGCCTCTACGCCTGGTGGGGCTCCAGTTTCTCCTGGTCGCCCAGCGGCGAGCACGTGGCCTACGCCACCGCCACCACCGTGGGGGTGATCCACCTGGCCCGGGGCGAGCGGCAGGAGCTGCTCACCTTCCCGGAGTACCACACCTATGCCGAGTGGGTCTGGACGCCCGCCTTGAGCTGGGCGCCGGACGGCCGCTATCTGGTGTGCAGCTTGCACGCCGCCACGGGGGGAGAGGCTGTGCTCGGCGACAGCCCCTGGTTCCACGTCCATGCCTTGCGCCTGGATGGCGCGGTGCAGGCCCCGTTGGTGGAAGGTGCTGGGATGTGGGCCAATCCCCAATGGGGGCGGGCGGCTCTTGGCGGTGGGTGGCCCATTGCCTACGGCCAGAGCCGCAGCCTGACCAGCTCGCAAGACAGCGAGTACGATCTCTACGTGATGGATCGGGATGGAAGCGACAAGCGCTTGCTCTTCCCGCAGCCAAACGAGCCGGGGCTGGTGGCCCCGCAGTTCGCGTGGTCGCCCAGCAGGGCGCACCTTGTGTTGGCCTGGCAGGGCGACCTCTACCTGGTGAACGCTGAGACAGGAGGCGCGGAACGGCTGACCGGGGATGGCAACAGCGGTCAGCCTCAGTGGGCTCGGTGAGCCGTTCACGTTGGTCGGGGAAGGCCGACCATGTGATGCAACAGACCTCCGTGGGGAGCCGCGACGCCACAACAACTCACCTCAGGTAGGTGGAAGATGGCTGTGAAGATGCGAATCTTGTGGGTAGATGACGATCCCATGGCGCTGGCCTCAGCCCGGCGCTGCTTGGAAGGCGCCGGGTATGAGGTGCTGACGGCCCACGACATCGATAGCGCCCACGCTGCCTGCGATGCTCACCACCCCGACCTGGTGGCGCTGGAGCTGCTTGTGCCCGGGGGCGACAGCGTGCAGTTCTGCCGGCACAGGCTGGCGCAAGTCCCCGTGGTGCTGCTGAGCAGTCTCTTCGACACGCCAGCCCAGTTCCGCGCCATGGCGGTGGAGGTGTGCGACTGCCGGGCCAGCGCCTATCTGGTCAAGCCCCTGACCCCGGAGCCGCTGCTGCAGACGGTGCAGAGCCTCTTGGGCCAAGCGCCGCTGGAGCCGTTGCCTGTGGCGCCGTCGGTGCTGGTGGTGGCCGACCAGGGGGCCTCGCTGGAGGCCCTGGCCGAGGCCCTGACTGCCCAGGGGCTCCAGCCTTGGTGGGCCACCGGCGGCCCGGAGGCTCTGGAGATTGCCGCCGCCCAGACACCGGGTGTGGTGGTGCTGGACGGGGCTCTGCCAGCGGCGGCCGACGGCGGCCTGGCGGCCAGCCTCCGCGCCCTCGATGCCCATCTGTCGCTGATCCTGCTGCAGACGGACGAGGCCGCGGTTGCACCGCCGGACGTGGATGTGGCCCTGCGGCCGCCGCTGTCGGCGGCGGCATGGGCCCATGCCCTGCGCGGCCAGTTGGCCCTACGCGAGCTGCGGCTGCAGAACCACCATCTCACCAGCGAGCTGCGTTCCTCGGGCCAGCGCCTGGTGCAGCGGATGTGTCAGCTTCGCCGCCAGACGGAAGAGGTGGCCGCCGCCTATGCCAAGCTGCTAGACGTGGAGGCCATGCGCGAGCATCTCTACGAGATGGTGGCTCACGATCTGGGGAATCCCCTGGGCGTCATCATCGGGGCGGTGGAGCTACTGGAGGAAGACCTCCGCGACGCCCTCAACCCCGACATGGCCGAGATCTTGGCCTTGGCCGGGCACGCCGCCACCCAGATGCTCGCCCTGGTGGAGAACCTGCTGGGGGTGCAGCGGCTGGAAGAGGGCAAGATGCCTCTGGAGCTGGCGGACACCGACCTGCTGGAGCTGCTGCACGACGCGGCGCTTGGCCTCAAGCCGCAGTTGGCTGCCAAGGGTCTGACCCTGCAGTTGGACGCGCCGGCGTCGCTGCCGTTGGTCTGGGCCGACTGGAGCATTGCGCGGCGGGTGCTGAACAACCTGCTGGATAACTCCATCAAGTTCAGCCCGCGGGCAGGCGTGGTGAGGCTGGAAGCCGCGCCGACGGAAGGGGGGGTGCTGGTCGCTGTGTCCGACAGCGGGCCGGGCATCGCCCCAGAGGATCGAGAGCGCATCTTCAACCGGTTCGAGCAGGTGCGCCAGACGGGCAGCCGGGCCATGGTGGGCAACGGACTGGGCTTGGCCTTCTGCAAGCTGGCGGTGGAGGCGCACGGCGGGAGCATATGGGTGGAAAGCAACCAAGGGACAGGAAGCCGTTTCTGCTTCATCCTGCCCACCGCCACAAAGGCGTAATCCCCACAATCAAGAAGCCCTCCTGGCCCCCGAGGCCGGAGCCGACGGTGCCGCGGCCGTTGCGTGCCCTGCTGGCCAGGCTGCAGCCGCTTCTGGTGGCCGGCAGCAAGGCTCAGACCTATGCGGTGCTGCTCTGCCTGACGGTGTTGGTGGGCGCCGCCTGGTGGCTGGGGACCTGGCGCGACTTCAGCGCGGCCCAGCGGGGCGTGACCTTTGGCCCCGTAGAGGCGGTGGCCGAGGCGTCCCAGTGGCCTTTGAGCGTCAATGTGGCCCTGGAGGACCAGACGCCCGAGGGGCGGCGGGCGCTGCTGCGCCTGGCTGGCGTGGCTGGCTTGGAGACGGTGCGTCAACGCTTCCCTTGGGCGGCCATGGAACCAGAGCCGGGTCGTTGGGATTGGCAGCCCTGGGACGATATCGTCCAAGCCGTGCAAGACGAAGGGCTGCAGCTCATCGCCCTGCTGGATGGCTCGCCGACCTGGGCCCGCGCCGAGGCCGACGTCGCCAACCCCTTGGCGCCGCCCCACGATAGCCGCGACTTCGGCGCCTTCGCCCGCGCCTTCGCCCAGCGCTACGGCCATGCCGTGCACGTCTACCAGATCTGGGACGAGCCCAACATCTACCCCCACTGGGGCGAGCGGCCGGTGAATGCCGGCGCCTACGCGGACCTGCTGCGGGAAGCGGCCGCCGTGATCCGCTCTGTGGACCCTGCGGCGAGGATCGTGTCGGCCGGCCTGGCCCCCACCGCGGAGCGCAGCGCCTTCAACCAGAACGACGTGGATTACCTGCGGGCCTTGTACGGCGCTGGAGCCGCCGGGAGTTTCGACACCCTGGGCGCCAAGGGGTTCGGGCTGCGGTCGGGGCCTGAAGACCGCCAACTGCACCCCGACGTGCTCAACTTCAGCCGGCTGGCCCTGCTGCGGGAAGTGATGGTGGAGGCCGGCGACGCCGGCACGGCGATCTGGTCGGTGGAAGGCGGCTGGAACGCCCTGCCCGCTGGCTGGCAGGGGGCCGAGTCGCCTTGGGGCGATACCGACGAGGCGACGCAGACGGCCTACAGCCTGGCGGCCTTGGAGCGGGCCCGCCGCGAGTGGCCGTGGCTGGGCCGGGTGACCTTGGGCTGGCTGCAGCCGCCAGCCGCGCCCGACGACCCCCTGTGGGGATTCGCTCTGCTGGATGCGGCGGGGCAGCCGCGCCTGCTCTACGGCGCGCTGCGGGCCTGGAGCGAGGCGCGACTAGCCGGCGTGGGCAGCCACCCGACGGACCACTACGCGGCCACCTATGAGGGGGCGTGGCGGGTGTCGCCCGGGGCGGCCGATGTGGGCCAGAGCGGCGACCGCGTGCGCTTCCGCTTCAGCGGTACCCGCCTGGACCTGGAAGTGCGTCGCGGCCCCTACTGGGCCTTGCTCTACGCTACTGTGGATGGCCAGCCGGCCAACGCCCTGCCGCGGGACGAGCAGGGCCGGGCCTACCTGGTGCTGCACGACCCGCTGCGGGCCGCGGCCGCCGTGACCCTGGCCCAGGGCCTGCCCGATGGCCCCCACGAGGCCGAGTTGGTGGCTGAAGGAGGCTGGGGGCAGTGGGCCGTGTTGGGCTGGCGGGTGGTGCGCGAGCCGCCGCTGTGGGCCGACCCCCGAGGCGTGCCCCTGGCCTGGGCCGGCGTGGCGCTCTCGCTGCTGGGGTTGGGCGTGTTGGCCTGGCCCAGCGTGCGGCGGCCGGTTCTGGGCTCCCTGCGGCGGCTGACCTCCTGGGCCGGCGCCACCGCCAGCAACCAGGCCGAGGCCCTGGGGGCGGGGTGGCCGGTCACGTTGGCTTGGCTCCTCTGCGGGGGCGTCTACTTCGCGGCCCCGTGGCTGCCGCTGGGGCTTGTGGGTTGGCTGGGGCTCTTCCCTCTCACGTGGATCCGCCCCGACCTGAGCTTGGCCCTGGTCACCTTCGCCATCCCGTTCTTCCTGCTGACCAAGAACCTGGGTGGAGCGGGCTTTTCTTCCTTGGAGCTGCTGTTCGTCTTGGTGGCTGGGGTGTTGCTGCTGCGGTACTTGGCTCGTCTGCTCCTGCAGGTGCTGGACGAGCAGCAGGGGCAGCGCGGCTGGGGGCATGCCAGCGTGCGCGTTCTGGCGCGGTTGTGGGGCGAATGGCGCGGGCGGGTGAGCCTGCTGGATCTGGGCATGCTCTTGCTGGTGGTGGGTGGAGCGTTGTCGTTGTGGGCCGCGCCCCTGCGCGGCGTGGCTCTGCGGGAGTTCCGCCTGGTGCTGCTGGAGCCGGTTCTGTTCTACCTGCTGCTGCGCGGCCGCTCCCTTGGCCTTTCCCGAGAGTGGGTGTGGCGGTTGGTGGATGCCCTGGTGATGGCCGGCGCGGCGCTCTCGCTCTGGGGAATCAGCCAGTACTTCGTCGGCGGCGGGGTCATCGAGGCCGAAGGGGTGCGACGCATCCGGGCCCTGTACGGGTCGCCCAACAATCTGGCCCTCTTCCTGGAGCGGGTGATCCCCTTGGCTGCGGCCTACGTGCTGTTGGGGCGGCGGGATTGGCGCAAAGGCGTCTACGGCGTGGCCCTGGTGACCATGATGCTGGCCCTCTACCTGACCTTCTCCCGAGGGGCCTGGTTCTTGGCCCTGCCGGTGGCGTTCCTGGTCATCGGCTTGCTGGGCGGCTGGCGTATCCTGGCCGGGGCCCTGGTCGGTCTGGTGGCCATGGCGGCGGCGCTGATCCCCTTCTGGGGCACGGCCCGCTTGCAGTCGCTGCTGGACCTACAGGGGGGCACCGGGTTCTTCCGCCTGCAGCTCTGGCGCAGCGCCTGGAACATGATCCGCGACCACCCGCTGCTGGGCGTGGGGCCCGACAACTTCCTCTACCTGTATCGGACGCGCTAC
>JAAYZY010000538.1 GCA_012514615.1 Chloroflexota bacterium
ACGAACTCCCGCGCCTGCAAGACGAAGGGGTTCTCGCGGCTCACCTCCAGTCGGAAGGCCCGCTCGTCGTTGCTGTATTCCAGGTATTCGCCGTTGCGGATGCGCAGGCGGCCCCGGGTGCCGTAGAGCTCGAACTCGCGGGTGCGCGGGGTGATGAGGTAGTCCGGCTGGTTGCCCAGCAGCGCGCCGGTGCAGCCGTTGGCAAAGGCCAGGGTGGCGGCCACGCTGTCTTCGGCGTCGCTGCCGGGGTGCTGGGTGGTGGAGCGAGCGAAGACCTCGGCGACCTCGCTCCCCAGGAGCCAGCACTGCCAGTCGATGCTGTGGACGCCGCTGTACATGAGGATGCCCCCGCCTTCCCGCCGGCTGCGCCAGACCCAAGGCGGCAGGCGCCCCCCGCCCATCATGCCGAAGACGTCCAGGGCCATGGTGGGCGCGCCCAGGTCGCCTTTCTGCAGGAGCCGATGGGCCATCCCCCATTCGGTGCGGAAGCGGTGCACGAAGCCCACCGCCAGGCGCAGGCCGCGCTGCTGGCAGGCGTCCACGATGGTCTGGGACTCTTCCAGGGTGGGGGCCAGCGGCTTCTCCATGAGGATGTGGCAGCCGGCCGCAGCCGCAGCCAGGCCGGCCTGGCGGTGTAGGTGATGGGGCAGAGACACGACCACCGCCTCAGGCTGCAGCGCCAGAGCCTGGTGGTAGTCCTGGTAGGGCTGCGCGCCGCAGGCGGCGGCCAAGCTGGCGGCCCGAGCCTCGTCGGCGTCGGCGACGGCCACCACCTGCACCTGCGGGGCCAGCCTGGCGAACGCCTCGCCGTGCATTTTGCCCACTTGCCCGGCCCCGATGAGAGCTACGCGGATGGCCGATGGTTCCGTATGCGTTGGAGACGACATGGGATGAGAACTCCTCCCTCCGTGATCGTTTTGTGGCCTCAGGCGGCCTTCAGGCCGGCGCGTTCTCCACAAGGTCGCCCAAGATGGCCAGAAGCGCCCCCTCCGGCAGCACCGGCCACGACGCCCCGGCATGCAGCATGACGCCCTCCCGGGGAGCCACGATCTCTTGCAGCGTTTCGCCGCTGAAGGGGTGCAGGACCGTGCCCAGGCGCTGGCCAGCGGCGACGCGCTGGCCCCGCCACCGGCTTTCCATGAAGGTGAGGCCCCGGGGCTCGCCCACCCGCAGCACGGTGTGGGCCTGCAGCACCGAGGGCGGCGGCCCTTCGAGCTCCGGGCGGTCGGGCAGCATCCCCAGGTGCCTCAGGGCGTTGCCCACGGCCCGGCGCACCCGGGCGGCATCGTCGTGGCGGTGGTCCCGCAGGCCGGGGCCGCCGCCGATCCAGGCCGAGACCACGGCCTTGCCCTCGCTGGCGGCTTCCCAGGCCAGGGAGCGGTCGGGCGGTTGGCCCAAGAGCACCTGCGGCAGCCCCAAGGCCAGGGCCAGGGCCTGCGAGGCCGCCAGCGCGCCGGTCTGGTAGACGCCGGCGTAGCGGAAGTAGCCCCACAGCGCCCCGGTGCGGATCTCCAGCACGGCGTCGGCGCGAGCCACGGCCTGGTGGAAGTAGCGGTGCAGCAGCGCCTCGCTCGGCGAGCCATCGGGTGGGCCGCGCCCCAGGGCATGGAGGTCAGCGTCGTCCCAGGCGGTGCGCTCACGGTCGAACTCGAAGCCGGAGGTGTTCAGCAGGGGTGAACAGAGCAGGGCGCCTCGCAGGGTGGCCGGGTCCAGCGCCTGGACCAAGCCGGGCAGCGTCATGGCTGGCTCGATCTCCAGGCCGCTGACGCCGGCCTGCACCAGCAGCACAGGCCCATCTTGCCTTCCCACCACCAGGTGCAGGGGGAGGCGCGGGACGAAGCCGCCCCGGGTCTGGGGCCCTTCCAAGAAGCCGAACGCCTTCTGGCCCGGCTGGGCCTCGATCGCGCCGATCTTCACTGCGCCTCCCCCTGTCGGTCGGGCTAGTACTTCCACCCCTGCCAGAAGTCGTTGCTGGTCTGCAGGTACGGGGCGATGTCGAAACGGCTGAAGACCCGCTCGGCAGCCTCCCGAGCCAGGGCCAGCACCTCACCCTCATCCACCGTGTGCACCTTGCGCCCTTCCATGAGGATGCGTCCGTCCACGATGGTGGTATGGACGTCGTTGCCGTTGACGTAGAGGGCCAGCAGTCGGGGCGCCGCCAGGTCGGGCACCAGGTGAGGCTTGTCGGCGTCGACGAGGATGATGTCGGCGCGCTTGCCCACCTCCAGCGAGCCGAGCATATGGCCCAGCCCCAGGGCCTGGGCCGCGTCCATGGTGACCATCCGCAGCGCCTTACCTGCCGGCAGCAGCCGCATGTCGCCCAGGCGGGTCCACTGCGCCCACATGGCCCGGGAGACTTCGCGGAACAGGTCGTAGGAGCAGTAGGGCGCGGTACCGTCGGTGGAGATGGTCACGTTGGCCCCGGCCTGCAGCAGCTCGATGACCGGGCAGACGCCGTAGAGGATGTTCTCGTGGGTGTAGGAGACCACGGCGATGCTTGCCCCGGCCTCGCCCAGGGCGCGCACCTCTTCCTCCGCCAGGCCGTTGGAGTGGGCGAAGATGACATCCCGCCCCAGCAGGTGGTGGGTACGGGCCGGCCCGAACTTCTTCAGGGCGTAGCTGACCGACCCCTTGAAGACGTGGGAGTGGATCGGGATCTCGTAGCGGTCGGCCAGGGCGCGCAT
>JAAYZY010000539.1 GCA_012514615.1 Chloroflexota bacterium
CAAGGTCATCCTGCCGGTGGGGCCCATCGCCTACGAGCCGTTCGCCGAGCTCTGCAACCGCGAAGGGGTGAGCTGCGAATCGCTGGTCATCTTCTCCATGGATGAATACTGCTACGCCGATGGCAGCGCCATCCCCTTCGAGCACCCGCTGAGCTTCCGGGCCTTCTACCAGCACACCTTCATCGACCGGCTGGACCGAGACAAGAAACTCCCGCCGGGCCAGCTCATCCTGCCGGACCCCAAGGACCTGCAGATGGTCCCGCGCAAGATGAAGGAGTACGGCGGCATCGACGTGACCTACGGCGGCTTCGGCATCAACGGGCACTTCGCCTTCAACAGCCCACCCCGCGAACCGATGGATGTGGAGACGTTCCGCAACCTGAGCGTACGCATCCTGGAGCTGCGGGAAGGCGACATGATTCAGATGGCCATGGGCGGCACCGCCGGCAACCTGGAGATGATCCCGCCCAAGGGCTGCACCGTAGGCCCCAAGGAGCTGTTGAGCGCTGGCAAGATCCACCTCACCTTCATGCGCTCTTGGCACGCCGGCGTGTTGCGCCGGGCCCTCTTCGGCCCAATCACCGCCGACTTCCCAGGCTCGTTGGTGCAGCTGCACCCCAACGTCAAGGCCACCATCACCGACCTGGCCGCCGCCGTCCCACCCCTGAGCATCTTGCAGAACCCAGGCAAGTAGGGGCACGACGACCGTTCCACCTCCTCCGGTGGGTCCCCGTGGCCTTGCGGTTGCACCCACGTGAGGCCACGGGGACCCACACCGAGGGGAGGGTTCAATACCCGCGAACTGACCAGAGGCCGGGGGGACCCGGCTTCCCACGATCCGCGTGGAGGGCAAGACCAAGCAGATGACCCAACGACTGGCGCTGAAAGCCAAGCAGATCGTCACGCCTTTTCGGACCATCGCAGACGGCGTGGTGGTCCTCCAAGGAGAGCGCATCGCCCAGGTAGGAGCGGCTGCCGCCGTGCCCCTGGAGCCGGGCGTCGCCACAAGGGACTTCGGAGCCTGCACCATCGCTCCCGGGCTCATCGACATCCACGCCCATGGCTACGGCGGCCACAACGCCGGCGAAAGCGTGGAGACCACCCTGGAGATTGCCCGGGCCTTCCTGGCCTCCGGCGTCACTAGCTTCCTGGCCACCACCTCCATGGCCCTCACCCTGGAAGGAGTGCTAGAGCAACTGAGAATCGCTCGGGCTGCCATGAAGGAGAACGCCACCGGCGCGGAGATCCTGGGGCTGCACGAAGAAGGCCCCTTCATCAGCCGCGCCGGCAAAGGGCCTTGGGACCGCTACGCGCCTTCCGGCCTCAGCGCAGGGAAGATGGCCCGCGACCCATCGGTGCGGGAGCTGCACCAAATGGTGGAAGCCGCCGAGGGGTCCCTGCGCATGATGAGCTTGGCCCCCGAGCTACCCGGCGCGCTGGAGGTCATTCGCGAAATGGCACACCTGGGGCTGATCGCTTCCGCCGCCCACACCACCGCCAGCTACCAAGAGACCATGGCGGCGGTCGAGGCGGGGATGCGCTGCGCCACGCACCTGTACAACGGCATGCGCCGTCAAGACCATCGGGAGCCAGGGGTGATCGAGGCGGTGCTGACGTGCGATGCGCTCAAGGCCGAGATCATCGGCGACGGCCTGCACGTCCTGCCGCCAGCCATGGAGATGGCCCTGCGCTGCAAGGGCGTGGATGGGATCATCCTGGTCACCGACAGCTACAAGCTGGCCGGTCTGCCCAACGGCACCTACCACGATGAAACCGGTCGGGAGATCGTGAAAGAAGACGACAAGGCCTATGTCCCCGGGTGGAGCCTGGCCGGCAGCGTCAGCCCGCTTCACCGCAACGTGCGCAACGTGGTGCAGTTGTTGGGCCGCCCGCTGACGCAGGCCCTGCAACTGGCCACCGTCAACCCGGCCCGGCTCCTGGGCGTCGACGACCGCAAAGGGAGCCTGGAGCCCGGGAAGGACGCCGATGTCGTCGTGTTGGACGAGGAGTGGCGGGTGCGGGCCACCGTGTGTAAGGGGCGCTTCCTGTACGAGGCCTGAGAAGGACCGGCCGAGGGGGGAGACAGTGCGCGAACAGATCACCTACCGCCTAAGCGGCGGCCTGAGCGATGCCCAGATCCGCACCATGCACGAGAAGGCCTTGCGCCTGGCCGAAGAGGTGGGCCTGCTGGTACCCCACGCCGGCGTGCTGGACCTGCTGGCCGGCCATCCCGGCGTGACGATCCAGGGTCAACGGGTGCACTTCGCCCAGTGGCTGCTGGACGCCACCTGGCGCACCTGGCGGTGCCCTTTCCCTCCCTCCCCCGATTGGAGCATCATCAGCGGCGGCATGATGCTGGTGGTGGTGGATGCACAGACCGGGCGCACCCGCCAGCCCACTCAGCAAGACCTGGTTGACCTGGCCAAGCTGGCCGACTCCTACGGCATGGCCTGCGCCCCAGCCGTCTACCCCATGGACCTGCCCCAGCCCCTGTGGGAGATCGCCATGTACAAGACGCTATGGGAGACGGCAGAGCACACTATCTCTGGCCTCTACGAGATGGTGCCCAAGACCACCCTGGCCAGCGCCCACCACGTGCACGAGATGGCCCAGGTGGCCGGCAAGCCGTTCTCGCTGGGGCTGTGGCTCATCAGTCCGTTCAGAGTAGACCCGGACGGCCTGGAGATCATCTACCGCTTTCTGGATGCGCAGCCGCCCCTGTGGGTGGCCACCATGCCCACGGCCGGGCTCACCGCGCCCATCTTCCTGGCCGGGGCCTACCTGCAATCCATGGCCGAGGCGCTGGCCGGCTTCACCCTGCTCAAGCTCATCAGCCGGGGCAGCCCGGTGTACTTCGGCGGCAAGGAGGTCTTTCGCGCCTACGTCTCGGACATGCGCCAGGCGGCCCACGTCTACGGCTCGCCGGAAGACATCCTGGCCACCCTTATGGAGATCGATCTCAACCGCTACTATGGACTGCCCACCGTGGCCAAGTCGCTGAACACCACGTCAAAAGCGCCGGACCAGCGAGCCGGCGTTGAGCGCGCCCTCTACACCATGGCCGCGGCGCTGGCTGGGGCTCGAGTCTTCGTCAACGCCGGCCAGCTGTGGAACATGTACAGCGCCGAGCAGATTGTGGTGGATTACGAGATCGTCCAGCAGGCGCGCCGAGTGGCAGAGGGGTTCGAGTTCTCTGACGATGCCCTGTCGTACGAGGCCATCCGGCAGACAGCCCTGAGCGACGGCAACTTCTTGATGCACGAGAGCACCGTGCGCCACTTCCGGCGGCTGCTCTGGGTGCCCGAAGCGTTCGATCGCAGCGGCGTCAACCAGTGGGAGACGGACCCGGTCAGCTACCAAGAACGGGTGCGGGCCATTGCCCGTCAGCGCATCGCCCGGCACCAGTTCCGCCTCGAGCCGACCGTCGCCCGTGAACTGCAGCGAATCTACACCCACGCCCAGCACGAGCTGGTGGGCTGAACGGCGGAAGGTCGCTTGGAGAGGGGGAGCGCACCTCAGCTCTTTGACCGCCTTGCCCAGGGGGAGAGCTATCCTTTCGGCAGTGTCAGCCGTGCGCAGGGTCTCTCAGCGCCCTGATAGGGAGCCCGCAATGGGGGGAGGAGGTGATCGGTTCCCACGAGAGTGCTGCTGTGGCCAACGGGTACGTTTTCTGCCTATCGTCTTTGCATCGTCGCCGAGGCGTGTCGACCAATGAAGGAGTAGAATCCCATGAAACCGCTCCGCTCGCTTGTTGCTGTGTTGTTGGTGCTGACCTTGATCGCGCCGCTGTTGGCCGGCTGCACGCAGCCTGCCCCCACGGCCGCCCCCACGACGGCCCCCCCTGCTCAGGCACCCTCGAAGGCCCCTGAAGCCGCCCAGCCTGCCAAGCCGCTGGCTGGCAAGGAGATCACCGCCCTGTTCATCGCCGACAAGACCTGGGTCCCCGACATGGTCAAGGAGTTCGAAGACCTCACCGGCGCCAAGGTCAACGTCATCCTCTCCGACTTCGAGGAGATGCAGACCAAGTTCACCGCCGCCGCCGCCGCCAAGTCCGGCGCTTTCGACGTCGTCTCCGGCGACCAGCCCGCCTGGTTCATCGCCGGCTACCTCGAACCCCTCGACGCCTACATGCAGGAGCTCGACCAAAACGACATCACCGGCCTCGATATGCGCCTCTACCAGGGCAAACGCTACGCCATGCCCTGGCTCGTCGACAACCGCATCTTCCTCTACAACACCGAAATCCTCAAACAGGCCGGCTTCGACGCCCCCCCAACCACCTGGGACGAGCTCTTCAACCAAGCCAAGGCCATCAAAGACCAGGGCATCCTCGACTACCCCATCATGTTCCCCTGGGCCCAACACGAGGGCGAGTTCTGCGACATGTCTGCCTGGTTCCTCTCCGCAGGCGGACAGTACTTCAACCCAGACTTCACCGCTTCCCTCGTCAATAGCCCCGAAAACGCCCAGGCCCTGGACTTCCTCAAGAAGCTCTACGACGCTGGCCTCGTCAACCCAGAGTCCTTGGCCTCCAAGAGCTTCGCCGTCTCCCAAACCCTCGCCCAGGGCTCCGCCGCCTTCGGCGCCTCCTGGATCAGCCTCACCGGCATGCTCGAAGACCCCAACGAGTCCAAGGCCGTCGGCCAAGTCCGCGCCACCCTCTACCCAGGCCTCCGACAAGGCCTCACCGGCACCTTCGATGGTTCCGAAAGCCTCGCCATCGCCGCCGACGCCAAAG
>JAAYZY010000540.1 GCA_012514615.1 Chloroflexota bacterium
GCGACGCGGTCATTGCCGAGGTGCTGGCCCTGTCCGACACGGCTTGGCAGCAGGTCAAGTCCGAAGCTCTGCGCGTCTTGGACCTGGTGATGCGGGAGGAGATCCGGGAGACCTGGCTGGAGGACAAGCGGCGCACTGTACCGGCCCGCGTGAGCCTGGAGCTGAACGAGGTCCAGAGCGATGTGGTGACCGCGCTGGTGCGGGGCCTGATGCGCCCCAACAGCTTCTTCAACGCGGCGCGTACCACTGACCTGCGCCGCCAAGCTCAGGAAGCGGTGGAACCCGTGAACCGCACGGTCGAGGTGGGCGAGGTCATCTTGCGCACCGGCGACATCGTGGAGCCGCTGGACATCGAAGCCCTGGAGGCGCTGGGCCTACAAGAGCAGCAGTTGGATTGGCGCCAGGTGCTGCAGGCAGCTGGTTTCATCCTCATCCTCACGCTGGTCTTCTGGCTCTACCTGGGGCGGGCCAACCCCAGCATGTGGAACACCCCCCGTCAGGGCGCCCTGTTGGTGGGGTTGCTGTTCCTGTGGATCCTGCTGGCCAACGTCATGGTTCAGGGGAACGTGGTGCTGCCCTACCTCTACCCGGTGGCGGCGCTCTCTTCCCTCCTGACCGCCTTCATGGGCTTCCAAGTGGGGGTGGTCGGGGCGCTGGTCCTCACCTTGGTGGTGGGTCAGCTCTCCCTTGGCTCCATGGAGCTCATGGTCTACACCCTGGCCTGCGGTCTCATCGGTCCGTTGGCCCTGCGCCGCTTGGCGCGCCTCAACGCTTTCCTGTGGATGGGGGTCTATGTGGGGCTGGGGGCGGTGGCGGCAGTGCTGGCGTTCCGCCTGCCCTCTCAGAACTACGACCTCTTGGGCCTGGCTACGCTCATCGGCGCCAGCCTTGCCAACGGCGCGTTTTCTTCCAGCGTGACCCTACTGGCGCTCTTCCTGATGGGGGCTTTTCTACGGGTGACCACGCCCCTGCGCCTCATGGAGCTGGCCCGCCCCACCAACCCCCTGCTGAACCAGCTGCTAATGAAGGCCCCGGGCACCTACAACCACACGCTGCTGGTGAGCAACCTGGCTGAGCAAGCGGCCGAAGCCATTGGGGCCGATTCGCAACTGGCCCGGGTGGGGGCCTACTACCACGATATCGGCAAGACCCTGCGGCCCTACTTCTTTGTGGACAACCAATTCGACGGCGCCAACGTGCATGAGAAGCTGGACCCGCAGACCAGCGCCCAGATCGTGCGCAGCCACGTGACCGACGGCGTGGAGCTGGGCAGAAAGCATCGGCTGCCGGCTCAGGTGCTGGCCTTCATCCCCGAGCATCACGGCACGACCCTGATCACCTACTTCTTCCGGGAGGCCTGCAAGCAGGCCGGCGGCTGCGAGAACGTGGACGAAGCCCAGTTCCGCTACCCTGGCCCCAAGCCTCAGAGCCGCGAGACGGCCATCCTGATGCTGGCTGACGCCTGCGAGGCGGTGGTGCGCAGCGCGCGCCCGGCTGGCGTGGAGGAGGTGGACCGCCTGGTGCAGCAGATCATCCGTGAACGGGTGGACGACGGCCAGTTCGATGAGTGCGATCTCACCCTGCGGGACCTGGAACGGATCCGCCGCACCTTTGTGGGGGTGCTGCAGGGCGTCTACCACCCACGCCTCCAATACCCCGAAGCGCCCCGTGCGGCAGCGGCGCCACCCCAGCCCGAGGGCGCGGTGGTGTCCAAGCCGGCGGTGGAGTCGCAGCCGCGACGGGAGTCTGCCCATGGACGCCGCTGAACAGCCGGTGGTGGAGCTGGTGGTAGCCGAGGCGCTTGCCGACCAGGTGGACGAGGAGCTGGTGCGGCGGGCCGTGCAAGGGACGTTGGCGGAGGTGGGGGCCGCTTCAGCGGTGGAGCTGAGCGTGCTCATCACCGATGATGTGGAGGTGCAGCGGCTGAATCGGGCCTACCGCGGCATCGATGCGCCTACCGACGTGCTCTCCTTCGCCCAGCAGGAGGGGGACGCCCCCTTGGTGTCTGCTCCGCAGGCCGCGCTCTACCTGGGCGACATCGCCATCTCGCTGCCCACAGCCCAACGCCAGGCGGCAGAGCGGGGCGCCTCTGCGGAGCAGGAGCTGGCCCTGCTGACGGTGCATGGCACGCTACACTTGCTGGGCTACGATCACGCCACCGACGAGGAGGAAGCCCGCTTGTGGGACCTGCAGGAGCGGATCCTGGCCGGCCTGGGCTTCTGAGCGGCGAGGCGGCGGTGGACGGCGAGGCGTGGGGTGTGTGTGGGTGTGAAACCATCTGGAGATAGCGGAGGCATGAGGCCATGGAAGACGTGGTGAGGGCGCGCTGGTTGGACGGGCTGGTCTTCGAGGCGGAAGACGGCGAAGGCCATACGGTGCGCATGGACACCAGCGCGGAACACGGCGGCGGCTCGGCGATCCGCCCGGTGACCATGCTGCTGGTGAGTCTGGTGGGCTGCACCGCCATGGATGTGGTGGCCATCCTGGAGAAGAAGCGGCAGAAACTGACGAGCTTCGAGACGGTGGTGCGGGGGGAACGGGCCGAGGAGCACCCCAAGAAGTACACCCACATCCAGGTGGAATACATCGTTCGGGGCCAAGGGATCGACCCGGCGGCGGTGGAGCGCGCCATTGACTTGTCGGTCACCAAGTACTGTTCGGTGCAGGCCAGCCTCGACCCGCGGATCGAGGTGACGCACACCTTCCGCATCGAGGAAGAGCCGGCCTAGCTGAGCCGGTGGGGAACTGGGACGCAAGCCGCGCCAACAGGCGCAGGGATGAACAGGGAGGAACACGGTGCAGATCATTGTTGCGACGGGACCGATCGAGAAACAGGAATCGCCCCTGTTGGTGGTGAACCTCTTCGAGGGGCAAGAGAAGCCGGGCGGCGCCACCGGGGCGGTGGATGCTGCCCTCCATGGGCAGATTAGCGCCCTCATGGCCAGCGGCGATTTCAAGGGTAAGAAGGGAGAGATCGTCATCCTCTACCCCGCTGGGGCCATCCCGGCGCACCGGGTGCTGCTGGTGGGCCTGGGCAAGGCCGAGAAGTGCCACGCCGAGACGCTGCGCCAGGTGGCGGCCGCCGTGGCCCAGAAGGCAGCGGCCCTGGGCGTGGCTGAGTATCACTCGGTGGTGCACGGCGCGGGGCGGGGCGGGATGGATCCCGCCGACGCCGCACAGGCTGTCGCTGAAGGGACCATCCTGGGCCTCTACCGCTACGACGAGTACAAGACCAAAGACAAGGAAGACCGCGAGGTCGAGCAGCTGACGTTGGTAGAGCTGGACGAGGTCCGCTCCACCCAGGTGGCCCTGGGCGCGCAGCTGGGGCAGACGGTCGCCCGGGCCACCTGCCTGGCCCGGGACCTGATCAACAAGCCTGCTGCGGTGGTCACCCCGATGATGCTGGCCGCCACCGCTCAGAAGATGGCCGAGGAGCGGGGTCTTTCGTTCTCTGCGCTGGACGAGGGGAAGATGCGCGAGCTGGGCATGGGCGCGCTGTTGGCGGTGAACCACGGCAGCGCCGAACCGCCCCGACTCATCATCCTGGAGCACAACGCGGACCGCTCCGACCTGCCGACTATCGTCCTTGTGGGCAAGGGGCTGACCTTCGATTCCGGCGGCCTGAACATCAAGCCGGGCGATAGCATGACGACCATGCGCGGCGACATGGCCGGCGGGGCGGCGGTGTTTGGGACGATGCAGGCGGTGGCCGAGCTGCGCCTGCCGCTCCATGTGGTGGGCCTGGTGCCGGCCACGGAGAACATGCCCGGCTCGCGGGCCTACAAGCCTGGCGACATCCTCACCACCATCTCGGGCAAGACCATCGAGGTGCTGAACACCGACGCCGAGGGCCGCCTGATTCTGGCCGATGCCCTGGCTTACGCCAAGCGCTGGAACCCCACCGCTGTGGTGGACTTGGCCACGCTGACCGGGGCCTGCGCCGTGGCCTTGGGGCGCTACGCGGCCGGCCTGATGACGGAGGATGACGACCTGGCGGCCAAGCTCAGCCAGGCCGGCGACATCTCTGGCGATCGCGTCTGGCGGCTGCCCATGTGGGAAGAGTACCAGTCGCTGGTGGAGAGCGACGTAGCCGACGTGCGCAACACCGGCAAGGTGCGTGAGGGCGGGGCCATCGCCGGGGCCATGCTCCTACGGGAGTTCGCCGAAGGCTACCGCTGGGCGCACCTGGACATCGCCGGCACCTCGTTTGCCCAAGACGGCGCCATCCCCTATCGGCCCAAGGGCGGCACGGGCTTCGGCGTGCGTTTGCTGGTGCAGTTCCTGCAAGACTGGAAGTAGAGGCCTGTCCTTCTCATAGTAGGGGCGACGCACCCGTCGCCCCTACCCGCGCCAACCTGCCCAGCCATGCCCGGGGCAGCGGGCACCCATCTCGCGCAGACGGCCCGGCGGCTTCGCAACCGCCGGGCCATCTGTTGGGGGGTACACGCTGGGTGAGCAGCGCGGGGGTGCAGAGCGGATGTCAGTCCTCCTTCTTGCGGCGGCGCACCGTGCGGGTGTAGAGCGGCAGCAGCAACGGCATCACCGCATCTTCCACGGCGGCGCGGGCCGAGACGCGGGCGTTCCACAGGGCGATGCGCGCTTTGTTCAGCGGCTGGGTCAGCCGCTCCCGCATGGGCCAGTCGCTCACGGCGATGGGCTCCGCCTTTGGGGCTACCGGCTGCCAGTGCACCACGGTGGAGGCCCAGGTCAGCCCGGCGCCGAAGCCTGCCAGCACCACGTGGTCGCCGTCCTTCAGGCGGCCCTCGTCGGCTGCTTCGGCCAGGGCGATGGGGATGGAGGCCGCCGAGGTGTTGCCGTAGCGATCCAGGTTCACCAGTACCTTCTCCATGGGCATGCCCAGGCGTCGGGCGGCCATCTCAATGATGCGCAGGTTGGCTTGGTGAGGGATGACCAGTTCCACATCCTCCCACGGCAGTCCGCTCTTGCGGATGACCTCCTGGACCGAGTCCACCATCACCCGGGTGGCAAACAGGAAGACCTTGCGGCCGTTCATGCGCAGGTAGTGCCGCCCGTCATCCAGCACTCTGTGGCTGGGCGGCTCGGCGGTGCCCAGGCCGTGGACGATGAGGGCGTCGGCGCTGGCCCCTTCGGAGCCTAGGTCGTAGGCCAGCGGGCCGGTGGGCTGATCGGCGGCCTCCAGGACTACAGCGCCGGCTCCGTCGCCGAAGAGCACACAGGTGTTGCGGTCGCTCCAGTCGGTGACGAAGGAGATGATCTCCGCGCCGATGACCAGCACCTTCTGGCATGTGCCGGTGGCGATGTACTGGTGGGCAGCAGAAAGGCCGTAGACGAAGCCGGTGCAGCCGGCGGCCAGGGTGAACGCGCCGGCCCTGTTCGCCCCTAGCCTGTCTTGCACGATGCTGGAGACTGGCGGCAGGAAGTGATCTGGCGACGAGGTGGCCATGATGATGAGATCCAGATCGGCAGCGTCGACGCCCGCCCGGGTCAGCGCCGCCTGCCCTGCCTTCACCGCCATGTCGCTGGTGGTCTCGCCAGGCGCGGCGATGCGCCGCTCCCGGATCCCGGTGCGGCTGACGATCCACTCGTCGCTGGTCTCCACCATCTGCTCCAGGTCAGCGTTGCTGAGCACCCGTTCCGGAAGGTACTTGCCCCAACCCGTGATGCGTGCGTACTTCATGGTCCTGCGTTCCTCTCTTGCCCATGAGTTCGGCCCAGAAAACCAAAGAATAGCCCGCAGAAGACGGCCCTGTACCTAGGCAGCCTTGGCCTCGTTGCGCCGTTGGTGTACCAGGTGCGCTCGGATGAGCAGCGCGGCCACGCCGGCCACAGAGACGGCCGACCCCACGGCTGCTGCACCGATGACCAGCTCCCGATGCTCGCTGCTCCAGGCGCGCCACGGGCGCGGCGATGGGGCGGCGCTGCGTTGGCGTGCAGCGGTCACCAACCCCTCCCGCAGCGTCTGGCGGAACGAGGGCGCCGGCTGCACCGGCGGGAGCGCCAGTCGCAGCAGCCCGGCCACCTCCAGCAGCGGCGGCAGGTGTCGTTCCAGGTACGGGAACATGGCGGCATACTCGCCGCCCCGTACCGGGCGCTGTGCCTCCGCATCCAAGATGTCTTTCACCAGGGCCGATTCGGCCACCCAACCCAAGGGGTCCCTCATCAAACGTCAACCTCCCCTCTCTTCATCCTTCTCGCCCAGCCCCCGCTGGCTCAACTGCTGCCGCAAGGTCAACAAGGTACGGTGGTACAGCGACTTGATGGCGCCCTCACTGCGGCCCATCACCTCCCCGATGTCGGCGTTGCTCATCTGCTCCACGAACTTCAGAAGGAGCAGTTGCTGGCGCTCGGCAGGCAGCTCCCGCACAGAGGCTCGGACGATCTCCTCCGTCTCTCGCTGCTCGGCTGTGGCCTCCGGCGGCCGGGCCCCAGACCCCACCTGCACCAGGTGCTCCAGCGAGACCTGGGGGTGGCGGCTCTGATCCCGATGCCAGTTGGCCATCAGGTTGTGGGCAATGCGGTACAGCCAAGCCGAGAACGGCAGGCCGCGCTCTTGGTAGCGCCCCAGGCTGTTCAGGGCCCGGTAGAAGGTGCGGGCTGTCAGGTCCTCGGCGTCCTCGTGGCTGCCGGTGCGGTAGTAGAGGTAGCTGTAGATCTTGTCCACGTACCGCTCGTACAGAAGGCCAAACGTGTCGGCTTCTTCTTTGGCCTGGGCCACGAGTTCGGCGTCGGTCGGGTTCTCAGGCACAAAACGCCTCCGGGCCCGACAGGCCGTCTGCACCGTGCGCTCACAGTGCAAACACCTGCGGGCCGAACTAGTTGCGCCCGGCAAGGGATCTCTCCTGCCGCGGCGGATCGACTATCGACTCTCGGGCATGGGCGGGGCCACGTTGGCCACGGTTTGCAGGGCTTTCTGCAGGAACTGAGAGAGGCTCTCCCGCGCCTCGTCGTTGAGGCGGCCTAACTGCTGCTGATAGCGGCTGGCCGAGCGGAGCAAGGCGTCCCGCAGGTCGGTGTCGCAGTCCCCTTGGCTCAGCAGCGAGCCAAGGCTCAGGCCCACGGCCAAGCTCAGGGCTTCTTCCCCGCTTTCGGCCAGGGCGGCCAAGGCTTGCAGCGGACGGGCGTTGGCCGCCTGCCCTTGCAGGGTGGCCAAGAAGGCCGCCAACGTCTCGGCGCAGTAGTGCAAAGGGGAGCGGCGGCGCGGCAGCTCGTCCAGCAGCTGGCGGGCCACTTGGGCGGCGCCTTCCTCCCGCAGCCCCTCCAGCCGGTCGATGATCTGGGTTTGGAAGCGCTTCCAGTCTCCCAAGCGCGGGCGGGGCAGGGCTGCCGCCTGGCGCAGGAGGTTCCGGGCCGCTTCAGTGGGGCAGAAGACCACCCGCGAGCGGCCGGGGCCGGCCTTCTCTTCCGACAGGGCATAGGCCGAGGCGGCGGCGCCCTTGCGCTCCAGCAGACGCAGCATGTCGTACGCCGAGAACCGGCTCACCCCCACCTCGGCGGCCAGGTCGGAGTAATGAACCGGCTCTCCAGTGCCCTGGTAGAGCTCCTGGAGGGTGCGAAGGAACGCGTGCTGTCGAGGGGTGAGTATCATGTCAGCTGCTCCCCAAGCGGCGCTGGCTGCGCTGGCTCTTGGCATTCTACCCTCTCACCCCCCTTTTGTCAACATGGGCCAGTTGTGATAAACTACCCCGACAGTCCGGGTGGCTGAGCCGCCGTCACGCGAGGGCGCATCGTGCTGGTCCGCCATCACCATTCCACTGCACACGAGGGGGAACAGGCAGCTTGATGGGACAACTACCACGGGTGGTCGTCACCGGGCTGGGCGCCACCACGGCCTTTGGCCGGGGCGTCCAGGCCTATTGGGGCAGCCTCATCGAGGGGCGCTCAGGCGTCCGCCCCATCACCCAATTCGACACGTCCGACTTCACCACCCGCATCGCCGCTCTGGTGCCGGATTTCGACCCGCAGGAGTTCATGGACCGCCGCGACGTGAAGCGGACGGCGCCGTTCACCCAGTATGCTTGGTCTGCCGCTGCTGAAGCCATCGCCCAGGCGGGGCTGGACCCAGCCGGGGAAGACCCATACCGCATGGGCGTGGAGATCGGCACGGCGGTGGGGGCCATGGAAGGGATTGAGCGGCAGGCGCACGTGCTGCGGGATGAGGGGCCCCGGCGCATCGATGCGGTGCGCGGCGTGGCCGTCTTGCTCAACATGGCGGCGTGCCAGATCGCCATCGGCTTCGGGATGAAAGGGCCCGCCAACTGCCCTGTGGCCGCCTGCGCCACCGGCCTGGTGGCCATCGGCGAAGCGACCAAGCGGCTGCGTTTGGGCGAGGCCGATGTGATGCTGGCCGGGGGCACCGAGTCGCTGGTGACGCCGCTGGCGTTCGCCGCCTTCTCACGGTTGGGCGCACTCTCCCGCCAGAACGATGATCCCGAGGGGGCCTGCAAGCCGTTCGATGCCCGCCGCGACGGCCTGGTGATGGGCGAGGGCGCGGCTGTGGTGCTGTTGGAGACGTTGGAGCACGCACAGCGGCGAGGCGCTGAGATCCTGGCGGAGGTGGTGGGCTACGGCCTCACCGAAGACGCCTTCCACATGGCTGCGCCAGACGCCAACGGCGAGGCGGCCGCAGCGGCGATCCGGCGGGCCATGGCCCAGGCGAACCTGGAGCCGGGAGAGCTGAGCTACATCTGCGCCCACGGCACCGGCACCGAACTCAACGATCCGGCAGAGACCAAAGCCGTCAAGCTGGCGCTGGGGGAGGCGGCCTACCGCATCCCCATCAGCTCGGTGAAGGCCACGGTGGGGCACATGTTTGGCGCGGCCGGGGCCATCTCGGCCGTCACGCTGGTGCAGGCCATCCAGCACAACCTGCTGCCGCCGACGCGCAACTTGGCGCAGCCGGATCCGGCCTGCGATCTCGACTACATCCCCGGCCCGCCGCGGCCGGCGCAGGTTCAGGCCGCCGCGGCCAACGCCTTCGGCTTTGGCGGTCAAGATGCCTGCTTGGTTCTGCGTCGCTTCACGGGGTAGCCAACGCCACCGGCCCAGCCGGACACTCTACTGACGAGGCATCGTATGAGGAAGTGGATCGCCGCTTTTGTGGTGGGGACTGTATGGCTGGCTGTGGGGGCGTTGGCCTTCGTGGCCGCTAGCCAGAACGCCGCCCCGTTGGATCAGGGAACCGTGGCTGGGATCTCCACGCCCCGAGACAACGCCGTGGTGCGCGAGCGGGTGGTCATCATGGGCACGGCCCAAGACCCCAACTTCTGGAAGTACGAGGTGCATTTCGGCCGCGAGCCGGTGGGCAACAACTGGACGCTCATCGGCGTAGTGCACGAGCAAGCCGTGGTGAACGGCGTGCTGGAGACCTGGGACACGCAGACGGTTCCCGACGGCGCCTACAGTCTGCGCTTGCGGGTGGTGCGCCACGATGGCAACTACGAAGAGCGCTATGTGCGGGGCTTGAGCGTGGCCAATGCCCAACCTACGGAGACGCCCACCCCAGGGGTCACCGATACGCCAACCATCACGCCCACTCCGCTGCCGCCCACCCCTACGGTGATCATCCAGCAGCCGGCGGTGGCCACCTCGGTGCCCACGGCGACGCCGGTCCCTGCCCAAGAGGCCGC
>JAAYZY010000541.1 GCA_012514615.1 Chloroflexota bacterium
CCTGCCGGTGATCCTCTACAACATCCCGCAGACGGTGGATGCCTTCCTGCCCCGGGCGGTCATCGAAGACCTGGCCGACCTGCCCAACGTGGTGGGGCTGAAAGACTCGTCCGGCCACCTGCCCTACACCATGGAAGTGCTGGAGTACGTGGGCGACCGGCTGACCGTGCTGGTGGGCCACGACGAGATCGTGGCGTCGGCCCTGGCCGGCGGCTGCGGGGGGATGATCCTGGCCAGCGCCAACATCTACCCGGAGGTGTGGCAGCGGGTGTACCAAGCGGTGGCCGAAGGCGACCTGGAGACGGCCCGCTACTACCAGCGCCAGGTGCAGAAGCTGAGCCGCATCGTCTGCCGTCACGGCGGCGGCCTGGCGGTGAAGGCAGCCCTGAACATGATGGGCCTCCCGGTGGGCACGGCGCGCCGGCCGTTCAAGGTCGGCGGCAGCCTCCTCCACGAGACCCGCGCCGAGATTCAGATGGAGCTGGACAAGCTGGGCAAGATCGCCCCCCAAGAGGCGGAGTTCGCTGTGCCGCAGGGGCCGCTGGCCGGACGGTGGACGGCTCTGGAGCTGAACGCCCCGGCCGTGCAGGCGGCTGGCCTGCGCCTGGGCAGCGGGGCAGCCGGCCGAGAGCCGGAATGGGTGCAGATCGATCTGGCGGCCGGCGGTAAGGGCGGCCCGCTGGGCGACGCCTACGCCTACCAGATCACCTATCCCCGCCAGGGCTACGAAGCCCTCACCACCATCCTGGAGCCCAACCTCACGGCGCGGCCGGCCACGCTGATCCTGCCGGCCAACCCCCTGCGAGACCTGCGCCAGGCCAACATGATCTACGGCCCCATCCAGGCCGCGGTGGGGCGGGCAGTAGCCGACGCCCTGGCCGAAGGGGTGATCCCGGCCCAGGCCATGGACGGCGAGGTCATGGTGGTGCAGGCCGCCGTGCATCCCAAGGCGCTGGACCGCCACGCCCTCTACCAGGCCGCCCTGGCCGCGGCGGCGGCCGCTATCCGCCAGGCGTTTGGAGCCTAGGCCGTGGCCGAGCCGTTGCCCCTTGGCCGCCCCCCGGGCAAGAGGGCCCTATGGCTGGCCCTGGCTGGGCTGGCCCTGCTGCTCTGCTGCGGGGCCTACTTCGCGGCCGGGCTGCGGCGCCGCACCCCCACGGCCGACTGCTTCATCCCGCCGGTGGAGACCTACGCGGTGACCCAGTCGTTCTTGACCAGGGACCCGGCCAGCGCCGACCAGCACCTGGGCGAAGACATCCCCCAGGCCGGGGGCGCCCCGGTGGTCAGCGCCGCGGAAGGCTACGCGGCCTTTGCCGGCGAGGTGGCCGGCTACGGTGCGCTGGTGGTGCTGGAGCACCGCCTGGCCGACGGGCAGGCCCTCCTCTCCATCTACGGCAACCTGGCCCTGGGCAGCCTGGAAGTGCGCCAAGGGCAGATGGTGGGGCGAGGCGAGCGGTTGGGCCGGGTGGCAGAGCAGCCCGAAGAGCCCGGCCTGCAGGGGCCGCACCTGCACCTGGGCGTCCGCCAGGGCGCCTTTGAGCGGCGCTGGAACATCTATGGCTGGGGGCCAGAGACGATTGCGGGGGCCTACCTGCGGCCCTCAGAGGTTCTGCAACGCTATGCCTGCCCTGGCCAGCCCTGAGGGGCGGCCAGGCGCTTGTGCGAGGAGCACACCATGAACAAGAAACCCGATTGGTTCAGAGGGATCATCCCGGCGCTGGTCACGCCATTCAACGCCCACGGCGACGTGGACGAAACGGCCTACCGCGCCCTCATCCGCCGGGTGCTGCCCCACGTGAACGGCGTGTTGGCCGCCGGCACCACCGGCGAGTTCGTCTACCTAAGCGGGGCCGAGCGGAAGCGCCTGCTGGAGGTGACGCTGGACGAGGTGGCCGGGCGGGTGCCCGTGCTGGCCGGCACCGGCGCGCCCAGCACCCGCGAGACCATCGCCCTGACGCGCCATGCCCAGACCGCCGGAGCCACTGCGGCCCTGGTGGTGGCCCCCTACTACATGAAGCCTTCGTTCAACGAGGTCTACGACCACTTCCAGGCCCTCAACAGCGCGGTGGACCTGCCCCTGCTGCTCTACAACATCCCCCAGTGCGCCGGCACCCACTTCCAGTGGTGGACCGCCGAGGGGATGGCCCACCTGGACCGGGTGGTGGGGATCAAGGACTCGTCCGGCGACATCCCGTTCCTTATGGCCCTGTTCGAGAAGGTGAAGGGCACCATCGGCATCTTCACCGGCCACGACGAGACGGTGGTGGCGGCGCTGGCGGCCGGGGCCGACGGGGCCATCCTGGCCAGCGCCAACCTCATCCCCGACATCTGGCAAGAGATCTACCAGGCGGTACAGGCGGGCAACTTGGCCCACGCCCAGCAGCGCCAGGCCGAGATCCAGAAGCTGATCCGCATTGTGGTGCGCAAAGGCTCTACGCAGGCGGTGAAAGAAGGGCTGCGCCTCACCGGCCTGGACGTGGGCGACTCTCGCCACCCGATCATGCCCGGCGGCGCCTTCGAACGCGAGGACTACGAAGAGGTGCGCGTGCAACTGGAGAACCTGGGCAAAGCCAGCGTGCCGGCCCGGCAGGTGGGCGAGGCCCCGGCGGTGAAGGGGCTGAGCGGCGACCTGACTCTGCGGGTGGGCGAAGGCTTCAGCGGCCCGCCGCTCCACGAGATCGCCCACATCGATCTGCTGCTGGGTCGGCTGGATGGACCGGTGGGCAAGGCCATGGAGCGGGCCCTGGCTGAGGGGCGGCCGGGCCACGAAGTGAAGCTGCTGGAGGGGCTGCCCAAGACGCTGCTGGTGCCCACGGTGACGGTGCGAGGGGTACGGCAGCGCCAACTGGTCTACGACGACGCGGCCCAAGGCGTGCGCCTGGCCATCGCCCACAGCATCGACGACGGCTTCTTGCCGCAAGAGCTGTTGGGCAGCATCGGCCTGGTGGCCAACATCTTCGTGCACCCGGGGGCTTCCATCCGCACGCGGGTGGCCCTGAACAACTACAAGGCCATGCGGGCGGCCATCCGCAAGGCCATCGAGGGGCGGCCCACCCTGGCCGAGCTGCTGCACGAACGGCAGGCGGCGCGGCACCCCTTCCGGTACGCGCCGTAGCTGGCCCACGAGGCCTGGGCGTCGGGGGGTGGCGCGTCGGGGCGGCGTCGTTCTGATCGGCCTGCTCTCTCGTCGAGGAGCAGCACATGGACCTCTTCAGCTTTCTGTTCCGGCCAACGTTGGATTGGATCCAGGTGCAGGTCACGTCGGTCTGCAACGCCGACTGCACCTACTGCCCGCGTTCGGCCTATCGGGCTGTCTGGCA
>JAAYZY010000542.1 GCA_012514615.1 Chloroflexota bacterium
AGCAAGGGCAGGCGCTGGCCGGTGGCTGCGTCGTAGAGCCCTACCAGCAAGCGCAGCGGACCGCTGGGCAGAGTCTCGGGCAGGGCCAGTAGGTGAGGATCCAGTACCGTCTGGCCCGTCTGCCAGCCGTCGGTGGGGTGGGCGCCTTTGGCTGGCGGGCTGTCGTGCCCGGCTACCAGAGCCCCTTCCTCTGTCACGAGGTGCGTGAACACGGTGAGCGGCGAGGCCGAGGGGCCCAACGCCTCCCACTCCAAGAGCAGCGCCACCTTGCCGCCCGGCTGGAGCGGGTCGGCCTGCCGCCAAGCGCCGCGCAGGCGCGCCACGTCGCCCAGGCGGTTGGGGCCGTGGAGTGGCGCAACCTGACCTGGGGCAATGTAGAGCCGGGCCCAGCATCTGTCGGTGGCTTCCTCCGCCAGCAGGGGCCAGCTGCGATCAAGGGAGGCCAGGGCTTCCCCGACCAGGGCGCTGCCTTTGTCGGCAGTGCTGGCGACCAGCCACACTTCTCGGTATTGGGAGAGCAGGTTCTGGACCTGTTGGTCCACGCGCTGGGTCAGCGGCCGGCCCCCGGTGTAGTCATCCAGCATGAAGCAGCCAGCCTGCCGCCAGAGGTAAGGGTAGAACAGGTCGAAGGTCTCTTGGCGGGTGAAGACCAGGGCGGCCTCTTGCCCGACCTGACCCTGCAGCAGGGCCACCGTCTCCCGGCAGGGGTTGCGGTCCAGGCTCTGGGCGAAGTAGGCGCGCACCAAGCCGGGTGTGAGGACCACCGCGGTGAGGAGGGTCAGGGTTACGGTGCTCACGGCGGCGGGCCGCCGCCATTGGCCCAGGCGGGCGGCCCACTCGGGGCGGAGTACCAGGGCGTACTCGCCGGCCAGAAGCAGGAAGACGAGTGTACGCAGCAGCACAGTGGCCGTGAGCAGCTGATGCTGGCTGGGGAGGATGATGAAGTAGACGTTGGGCTCCACGATATTGATCAGGGCGAGCACGATGGCGTAGGCGGCGCCCCGCAGGTTGGGCAGCAGCCAGCAGATGAACGGCAGCACCCAGACGCCGAACTGTGGGCTGTAGCCCTTGGAGTAGAGGAGCAGCCCCAGCACGCACAGGCCGGCGAAGGCCACTTGCGCACGGGGGCGCCGCCAATCCAAGGGGCGAGTGTAGAGGAAAAGGAAGGCGGCGCCGAAGGCCACGGTGATGGGAATCCAGGGCACTCTGCTTTCCATGGGGGGGCCGCCCACCTGCCCGAGGTCCCTCATGTCGGCCCAGACGATGCCGTAGGAGTACTGCCCATCCCAGAGCGCCCAGATGCTCTCCCACGGTTCCCGCTGGGCCTGGCCCTGCAGCGACGAGAGGGCCAAGCGAGGGTTGTGCGCCGCGAAGGGGAGCGCCGCCACCACGATGGTGGCCACCAAGAGGACCACGTAGATGGCCATTTCCACCCAGCGGCCGCGGCCGCGTTGCCAGAGCGTCCGCAGGGCCAAGGGGAACAGGATGATGGGGATCAGCTTGGTGAGGAAGCCCAGCCCTGCCGTCACTGCGCTCCAACGGTGGCGCTGCTGCACGAGGAGAAGCAGGGTGAGCAGGAAGAAGAACAGCGGCATCGCTTCGAACCAGCCGGTGAGGGTGTAGACCGGAACGAAGAGCCCAGCGTAGAACCAGGCCGAGCGCTGAGCGGTGGCGCGGTCGCCCAAGACCGTGGCCACCTTGTAGACCAGGACAAGGTTGCCCGTTTCGAAGAGCAGCAGGGCGCTTCCTAGCAGAGTGTAGAACCAGACCCCCGTGCCGTTCCAGTCTGGGATGAGGGCTGCCACATGGTAGAGGCCGATCATCAGGTAGG
>JAAYZY010000543.1 GCA_012514615.1 Chloroflexota bacterium
GCAACAAGCTGAAGCTGGGGCACCTTCGGGGGAACCGCTTCCGCATCCGGGTGCGCGAAGTCCTGCCAGAGGCGCTGCCTGCCTGCCGGGCGACGTTGCAGGCACTGCAGGCGCGTGGGTTGCCCAACCGCTTTGGCGAACAGCGCTTCGGGCAGCGCAGCGACACGCATCTGCTGGGGCGGCTGGCGCTGGTGGGCGACCCGGAGGCGCTGGTGCGGCACTTCCTGGGGGGGCCAAGTGAGGCCGAAAGCCCCACGGTGCAGGAGGCCCGTCGCCGCTTTGAAGCCAACCAGTGGGTTGAGGCGCTGGCTGCCTTCCCCGGTGCCATGAGCGACGAACGGGCGGCGCTGGAAGCGCTGATCCGAAGCAGCGGCGATTTCCGCCAGGCCGCGGGCCGCATCCCGAAACGCCTGCGGCGCTTCTTCGTCTCAGCCTACCAGTCATACCTCTTCAACGCGGTGCTGGAGCACAGAATGCCAGACCTGGATCGCCTGCAGGTGGGCGACCTGGCCATGAAGCACGAGAACGGCGCCGTCTTCCTGGTGCAAGACGCGGTTGTCGAACAGCCCCGAGCCGACCGCCAGGAGATCAGCCCCAGCGGCCCGCTTTTCGGCCACAAGATGACCCTGCCCGAGGGTGAGCCTGGTCACCTGGAGCAAGCAGTGCTGGCGGCTGAGGGCCTGACCCTAGACGCCTTCCGCATCGGCGAGGGGTTGGCCCCCAAAGGGGCGCGGCGCGCCTTGCGTGTCCCTCTGCAGGACGTCGCAGCCGCCTGGGATGGCGGGATCGTCTTGGAGTTCTCGCTCCCGCCCGGCAGCTACGCCACCGTCCTTCTGGGGGAGGTCATGAAGTGTCCTTTGGTCTGAGCCAGACCCTGCGGGTGGCGCAGCTCACCCTCTACCTGCGCGAGCTGCTGGAGAGCGACCCCGTGCTGACCGACGTCTGGGTGGAGGGTGAAGTCTCCAACTGCACCCGCTCGTCCAGCGGGCACGTCTACTTCACCCTGCGGGATGACCGCGCCGCTCTCTCCTGCGTGGCCTGGCGCAACGTGGCCAGCCGCTGGCGGGAGTTGCCTCGTGAGGGCGACAGCTTGCTGGCCCACGGGCGCATCTCGGTCTACGAGCCCCAGGGGCGCTACCAGCTCTACGTGGACCTGGTGCAGCCGGCCGGCCTCGGCCGCCTGTTCTTGGAGTTCCAGGCCCTGAAGGAGCGGCTGGAGGCGGAGGGCCTGTTTGCTGAAGAGCGAAAGCGCCCGCTGCCGCGCCTGCCGCAGGTGGTGGGGGTGGTCACGTCGTCTCAGGCGGCGGCCCTGCAGGATATCGTGCGGACGCTGCAGGCCCGCTTCCCGGCCCTAGAGGTGCTGCTGGCCCCCACGCTGGTGCAGGGACCCCAAGCCCCAGCCCAGATCGTGCGCGCCCTGCAGGCGCTGGACGCGCGGGCAGAAGTTGACGTCATCGTCTTGGCGCGGGGCGGCGGCTCCCTGGAAGACTTGTGGGCCTTCAACGACGAGTCGGTGGCCCGGGCGGTGGCCGCCTGCCGCCACCCGGTGGTCTCGGGCATCGGCCACGAGACGGATTCCACCATCGCGGACTTCGTGGCCGACTACCGCGCGCCAACGCCGACAGCCGCCGCGGCTGCAGTGTCGCCGGACCGGCGCGAGCTGCAGCGCGAGCTGCAGAAGCAGGCGCGGCAGTTGGAGCGACTGATGGCTGGGCGCGTGCAGGCGAGCCGCGCGGAGCTCGAGGGGCTGCGTCGGGCCTTGCGGCGCGCCTCGCCCAGCTACCAGGTAGGGCAGTGGCGGCAGCAGGTGGACGAACTGAGCTACCGCTTGGGGGTGCATCTGAGCCACCGTTTGGCCCTGTGGCGGCAGGAGCTGCAAGGGCTCTCCATCCGCTTGCAGAGCGCCAGCCCCACCACGGTGTTGGGCAGGGGCTATGCCCTTGTGTACCGACAGGCCAACGGGGCGTTGGTGCGCAGCGTCGCCCAAGTGCAGGGTGGCGACGGGCTCACGGTGCAGGTGGCAGATGGATCGTTCTCGGCGGAGGCCCGAGGGGTGTCCGGCCGACAGTCAACATGCGGAGGGGACAATGGCGAGGGCAGGGAATGAGGCGATGTCGACCCCGGCGGCGGCTCTGAGCTTTGACGAGGCGCTGCAGGCGCTCCAAGAGGCGGTGGACAGGCTGGAGGGAGGCGAATTGCCCCTGGAGCGGGCGTTGGAGATCTTTGAGGAAGGCACGAAACTTGCACGCGAGTGTAGTGCCTATCTTGATCAGGCCGAGTTGCGTATTCGCGAACTGCAGGTGGGGGATGCAGCCTCTTTGGAATCCGAGGAGGATGATCCCAACCCCGAGGACTTGCCGGCCTGAGGCGGACCCCGCGCCATGGCGGTGTCGAGGTACAAACGTACCGTTGGACACTGGCATGGCTTGCCGTATCGTGACAATGGAAGACCCGTAGGGATACGTAGTGCACAACTGCTTTGAGGAGAGATGACCATGCGTAGACAAGCGTTGCTGCTCGTGACAGCGCTGATGCTGCTGTTGGCCTTTGCTTTGCCTGTTCTGGCTGACGGCACGTTTGGCGCTGAAGGCTACAACTGGGAAGACCCGGTGCTCATGATCGCCGGCACTCGCGTGCAGGTGGACATCCTTTCTGATGTGCCGGATGGGGAGACGGTGAGCCGGACCACGCGGGTGTGGGTCTTCGTCCCGCGCGATGTCGAGGTGGAGCTGATCGACGATGGCGGCATGTGGGTGAACGTGATCGCTGTGGGGCGCTACGCGTTCGGCAGCGACCCCGTGCCGTTCAAAGTGCAGGTGTTCAAGCCCCGCACGGACCAGGCGTCCACCTTCCCTGTGGTGGTGACGGTCTTCGCTGGGCAGGAGACCACGGCCGTCTCGGGCATGAGCGGCGAGCAGATCCGAGTAGACGCCACGGTGCCTGCACCGTAGGCGGACCCCGATCGATCGCTGGCTCGGCTTTGGCTGGCCTCAGCGAGCCAGGAAACGTAGTTCAAGCTAGGGAGCCCGCCTCCTCGAGGAGGCGGGCTCCTTCTGTCTGTGGAGGCGGCCAGGGCCAACCGCAGGCGGTGGAGTTGACATTCTGGCGCACCGGGACTATAATGCCTGCAAGATGCCCCCGTGGTGGAATTGGTATACACGGCAGGTTGAGGGCCTGTGCCCGTACGGGCGTGCTGGTTCGAGTCCAGTCGGGGGCACACTTGGGCACAGTGTGAGGAACAGAGCCTCGCACCAGACTCTTGGCGTGGCCACGACGATGTGGCCACGCTTCTGTTTGATCTCCGTGAACAGGGCCTGGACCGCTGCTGCTCCGGCGCCCA
>JAAYZY010000544.1 GCA_012514615.1 Chloroflexota bacterium
GGGCTTGGGGGTAGCCATGGGCGGCGGCGCGCCGGAAGCGCGGGCAGCTGCTGACTTGGTGGCCCCTTCCCTGGAAGACGACTGGCTGGCCTGGGCCGTGGAGCGGCTGGTGCTGGGCGAGGGAGGCTAGGGCGGTGGAGACGCGATCGTGGCCTGTGGCGGAGGAAGGGTGGCTGGCTGCAACGCTAGAGGCGCTGCGTGACGGCGGCGTGGTAGCCTTCCCCACCGACACGGGCTACGGCCTGGGGGCCGACCCCCGCAACGCGGCGGCGGTCCAGTCGCTCTACACGGCCAAGGGCCGCCCCGAGGGCAAGGCCATTCCCCTGCTGTTGGGGGCAGCGGAGCAGATGCGCCAGGTGAGCAATGATGTGCCGGCTGCGGCAGCGGCGCTGGCGGCCCGCTTCTGGCCCGGCCCGCTGACGCTGGTGCTGCCGGCCGCGGCGATGGTGCTGCCGGACGTGCGCGCCGGCGGCGACACGGTGGCGGTGCGCATGCCGGCCCACCTGGTGGCCTTGCGCCTGCTGGCGGCTTTCGGGCATCCGCTGGCGGTGACCAGCGCCAACCGCAGCGGCCGGCCATCGCCGGTGGATGCAGCGGCGGTCTTGGCGCAGCTCAGTGGGCGCATCCCGCTGGTGGTGGATGGGGGGGCGTGCCCGGGCGGCTTGGCCTCCACGGTGCTGAGCCTGGCCGGCGACCGACCGCGCCTCTTGCGGGCGGGGCCTGTGCCATGGGAGGCGATCGCAGCCTGCTTGGGCTTGTGACGCCAGAGACATTGAAGAGGGGGTACCCCATGCGTATCGCCATCGGCAGCGACCACGCCGGCTACCAACTGAAGGAACTGGTGGGTCAGTGGCTGACTGACCTGGGCCACGAGGTGCGTGACTTCGGCACACAAGGCAGCGAATCCACCGACTACCCCCGGTATGGCCGGCTGGTGGCGGAAGCGGTGGCCGAGGGCGAGGCTGAGCGCGGCGTCCTGGTGTGCGGGACCGGCATCGGCATGTCCATCACCGCAAACAAGGTGCCCGGGGTGCGGGCGGCGGTCTGCCACGACGCGTTCACCACACGGTTGTGTCGGGCTCACAACGACGCCAACGTCCTCTGCCTTGGGGCGCGGGTGCTGGGGGAGGGAGTGGTGCAGGACCTGCTGCCCCTCTTCCTGGATACGCCGTTTGAAGGCGGCCGACACACTCGCCGTCTGGGGTTGATCTGCGCCCTGGAAGAAGACGCTCCACGTCGGGCCGGGTAGGGGGAAGGCCGTGCTGGTGGGGATCGATGCGAGCCGAGCCGCCATCTCCGGGCGGACGGGCACCGAGACCTACTCGCTGTACCTGATCCGCGAGGTGCTGCGACAGGGGACCGGGCACCGTTTCCGCTTGTACTTCCGCGAGGCCGACCAGGCCGCGCTCTTCCCGCGGGATGCGGCGCGCTGGGAGGCCCGAACCATCCCCTTCCCTCGGCTCTGGACGCATGCGCGTCTTTCGTGGGAGATGCTCACCCGGCAGCCCCAGGCCCTGTGGGTGCCAGCGCACGTGCTGCCCCTGGTGCGGCCTGCTTGCACCCTGGCCTCGGTCCACGATCTGGGCTACCTCTACGTGCCGGAGGCGCATCGCCCCTTCGACCGCTGGTACCTTCACTGGAGCACCCGCTTCAACTGCCGGGCGGCCAGCCGGGTGCTGGCCCTCTCGGCGGCGACCCGGGACGACCTGATGCGGGCCTACGGCGTCCTTGCGGAGCGGGTCACGGTGGTCTACCCGGGGGTGCGGCCGGGAATGGGCCGGGAGCCCGAGGGGGCGGTGGCTGAGGCGCGGCGTCGGTATGGCCTGGATGGGCCGTACTTCCTCTACGTAGGCACGCTCCAGCCGCGCAAGAACCTGCTCCGCTTGCTGCAGGCGTTCGCCCAGGCTCGCGGCGCGGGGGCTGCCTCGGGGGCGTTGTTGGTGCTGGCAGGCAAGGACGGCGGCCTTCTGCCGGCGCTGCAGGCTGAGGCGCAGCGGATGGGGCTGGGCCAGGCGGTGCGCTTCCCGGGCTACGTGGACGACGCCGACCTGTCGGCCCTCTACAGCGGGGCGCTGGCTTTCGTCTTCCCCTCCCTTTACGAAGGATTCGGGCTGCCCATTGTGGAAGCCATGACCTGCGGCGCGCCGGTGCTCTGCTCGGGCACCACAGGCTGCCGGGAAGCCGCCGGCGACGCCGCGTGCTTGGTGGATCCCCTGGACGTGGCCGCCATGACGGCCGGCCTTTCGGCCCTGGCCAGCGATGCAGGGCTGCGGCAGGCGCTTTCGGCCAAGGGGTCGCTGCAGGCTTCCAGGTTCTCTTGGGCGAAGGCCGCGCAGCAGGTGCTGGCAGCGTTGGAGGGGTGAGACGATGGGGGACCGCCGATGACGGGGGCGGAAGAGCTGGGCGGCGTTCCGCGGGTGTCGGTGTTGGGGGTGTTCGTCCACCGCGTCAGCCTGGAGGAGTCCGTCCGGCGGGTGGGCCAGGCGGTGCTGACCGGGCGCTCGTTCCAGATCGCCACGGTGAACCCGGAGTTCATCATGGCGGCCCGGCGCGATGGGGAGTTCCTGGAGGTGTTGCGGCGCGCTGACCTGGCCCTGGCCGATGGACAGGGTGTGGTCTGGGCCTCTCGCCTCTTGGGTAGCCCCCTGCCCGAGCGGGTGGCCGGCGTCGACCTGATGGAGAGGCTGTGCGCTTGGGCCGCCGGGGCCGGCGTGGCTGTCTACCTGTTGGGGGCGCGGCCGGGGGTGGCTGAGCGAACCGCCGTGGTGCTGCAGGAGCGCTGGCCAGGCCTGCAGGTGGCCGGCTGCTACGCCGGTTCCCCGAACCTGGCCGACGAGGAGGAGATCGTCGGGCGGGTTAGGGCGTCGGGGGCGCGCCTGCTCTTCGTGGCCTACGGCGCGCCGCAGCAAGACAAATGGATCGCCCGCAACGTGCCGCGCTTGGGCGCGGTGGCGGCCATGGGCGTCGGCGGTAGCTTCGACTTCCTGGCTGGCGTGGTGCCGCGGGCCCCGCTGTGGATGCAGCGCCGAGGTGTGGAGTGGCTGTATCGTCTGCTGCGCCAGCCGTGGCGCTGGCGGCGGATGTTGGCGCTGCCGCATTTCGTCTGGTTGGTGCTGCGTGAACGGGGCAGGAGGGAAGCCAGTGGCGGTTGAAGCGACAGACAGGGCGCTCCTGCTGGCGGCGCTGGAGAAGGTGAGCCAGGGCGCGGTGCTGGTGCTGGGCGACCTCTACCTGGATGAGTACATCGTGGGGCGGGCGCAGCGCCTCTCGCGCGAAGCGCCCATCCCGGTACTGGAGTTCGAGCGTCAGTTTGTCTTGCCTGGCGGGGCGGCCAACCCGGCCTGCAACCTGGCCTCCTTGGGCTGCCAGGTGGAACAGGTGGGCGTGGTGGGGGCCGACCCGGAGGCTCAGGTTTTGCTGGCGGCACTGGCCCTCCGGGGCATCGGGACCGGCGGCGTGGTGGTCGACCGAGAACGCCCCACCACCAAGAAGACGCGGGTCCTTGCTCAGGGGGCCCAGCGTTTCCCGCAGCAGGTGGCCCGGGTGGACCGCCAAGACCGCCGCCCGGTGGAGGGGGCCGTGCAGGCGGCGCTGCAGGCCAGGCTGGCGGAGCAGCTGCCGAGTTGCCGGGCGCTCTTGGTCTCGGACTACCGCAGCGGTGCGGTGACGGAGGCCCTGGCGGCCGCGGCCCGGGACTTGGCCCACCGTTCCGGCGCGCTGGCTACTGCCGACTCGCAAGGCAACCTTCGCAAGTTCGCCGGCTACGACCTGCTGAAGTGCAACCGCGGGGAGGCCGAGGCGGCTCTGGGGCAGCCGTTTGGCGTTGAGGCAGAGGTTCGGTTGGGGGCCGAGGCGCTGGTGCGCCTGGCTGCGGTGCGGGCGGTGGTGGTGACGCTGGGGGGCGAGGGGCTGGCTTTGTGCACCGCCGATGGTGGCTACTGGCGGCTGCCGGCAGCCAACCGCTCGGAAGTCTACGACGTGACGGGCGCGGGCGACACGGTCATCGCCCTGCTCACCGCCGGTCGCTTGGCCGGCCTGCCCTGGCCGTTGGCCGCCGCCCTGGCCAACCTGGGCGCAGGGCTGGTGGTGCGCAAGCTGGGCAACGCCACGCCCACCCCCGAGGAGCTGCGCTGGGCCATCGAGCAGGGGTAGCGACCTAGCGCTGGCAGGCGGCGACGAATGCGGCGAACAGCTTGAGGCCGTGATCTGGGTGAGCGGTGAGCTCTTCCGGGTGCCACTGCACCCCCAAGGCGAAGGGATGGCCTGGCGCTTCCACGGCTTCCACCAGGCCGTCGGGGGCGTGGGCCACGGCGCGCCAGCCCAAGGCCAGGCGGTGCAGCCCCTGATGGTGCATGCTGTTCACCGGCAGGGTCGCCTGGGTCAGGATGCCGTGCAGGCGGCTCCCCAAGGTCAGAGCCACTGTGTGGCTGAGGTGATCGCGGGCGAAGTTCGGGTAGAAGAAGGCGTGGGGCGCCCCTTCGGGGCGCTGAGCCGGCAGGTCTTGGTAGAGGGTGCCGCCGCTGGCCACGTTGAGCAACTGGATGCCTCGGCAGATGCCCAGGATCGGGCGGCAGTGCTCCAGGGCCAAGGCAGCCAGGCGCAGCTCGGTGTGATCCCGCTGTGCGGTCACCTTGCCCAGAGCCGGGTGCGGCTCCTGCCGGTAGAAGGCCGGGTGAACGTCCTCGCCGCCTGCTAGCAGCAGCCCATCCAAACGGGCGAAGAGGGAGCGTAGGGCCGCGCTTTCCATCTCCAAAGGGATGCAGAGGGGCGCGGCCCCGGCGGCGGTCAGGGCCCGCAGGTAGGGCAGGCTCATGGCCTGCACCGGCGCACGGTGGTACAAGGCCGACTCGTCGGCGCGGCAGGGGACTCCGATGACGGGAGGCGGGGTGGGCGACACAGCGCGATCTCCATGGGCTGCAGACTGGTGGCGGCATTATACGCCTGAGGCGGCCGCAGGGCAACCTGGGAGGGCCGCGTGAGCAAGCGCGCCTTGTCGGGGCGGCGGGCCGAGGCGGCCGTAGGCATCCTGCTGCTGCTCCTGGCCCTGCTGCTCTACCTGACCACACTGGACGATGGCCTGGAGCTACGGGAGCTGCGCGGCGGCGACCTGATCACCCACCAATACGCCCAGGTGCAGGCGCGGCCGGCCAATGCTCCGGGCTACCCACTATACACCATGGGCGGGTGGCTCTGGTTCCGCCTGGGGAAGGCCCTGCTGGGGCGGTGGCTGAACCCCACCGCGGTGCTGTCCCTCTACTCAACCTTCTGGGCCTTGGCCGCGCTGTGGGTGTGCTACGCCCTGGCGCTGGGAGCGACCGGGCGGCGCCCGCTGCTGGCGGCGCTGCCCACCGCCTTCTTGGCCTGCACCTACTTCTTCTGGTACTACGCCGTCACCACCGAGCAGTACGCCTCGGTAGTGTTGCAGACGTTGGTGATGGTGTGGCTGGCGTTTCGCTGGCAGCAAGAACGGAGAGACCGCTGGCTGGCGGCCTTGGCCTTTGCCTGTGGCCTTTCCCTGGCCCACATGGTGACAGCGCTGCTGTTGGCGCCGGCTCTGCTCTGGTTCGTGTGGCGGCAGGAGCCCGGGGTGTGGCGCAGGCCCCGCTTGCTGGGCTGGTGCGCCGCCGCAGCTCTGCTCCCGCTGCTGGCCTACCTCTACGTCTACCGCCAGGGGACGGCGCATCCGGAGTGGTGGGGCCAGGGCGACTGGCCCAACGCTTGGCGCTGGTTCGTCAGCTTTGTGAGCACGGGGCAAGGGCGGAGTGAGCTCACCTGGACGCTGGGGCCGCCGACCCCGGAATTCCCGCTCTTGGTGGCGCGGGAGATGACCTGGCCAGGCCTGCTGGCGGCGTTGGCCGGCATTCTGACGCTGGAGCGGCGGCGAGCGGTCCTGCTGCTGGGGGGGCTGGCGCTCTACCTGGCCTTCTGCTACGTGGACCGCCACGGCAACTGGTACCAGGTGTGGATGCCCATGTACGGGCTGCTGGCGCTGGGTCTGGCGGCCGGCGCAGGCTGGGCCCGGGAGCGGCTGCAGCAGGTGGCAGACCGGCGGCTGAGCCGCATGGGGCAGGCGGCGCTCCTCGCGGCGCTGCTGCTGTTGGTGGGCAACCGCCTGCTGACCAACTGGCCGGCCGCCGACCAGCGCGGCCGGGAGGCCGACGACGGACTGTGGGCAGGGCAGGCGATCTTGGCTGATGGGCCGGCCGAACGAGCCGGCGTCTTCGGGCAGACCGACGAGTTGCTCTCGCTGCAGTACGTGACGCAGATCTGGGGGCAGCGGCCGGACGTTCGCCCTCTGGGCGCAGTGGAAGCGGCGGCGGAGTTGGAGGCCGGCGAGACGCTGTATGTCTTGGCTGGGGCGTTGCCCCTGCTATGGGCGGAGGTGTCGGCCGACGCCCGCCTCACCTCGGCTGGGCTGATCCTGGCCCAGGCAAGCGCCGCTCCCATCTCCCAGATGCCCAGCCCTGGGGCCCGGCCCCTGCAGCAGGCGGTGGGGGAGGGGATGCGGATGTTGGCCTACCAGGTCCGGCCGGCTTGTGCTCTGCCGGAGGCCACCAGGCGCTACCTGGGCGTTTCGGCCGACCCGGGCGTGGTGCATCTCACGCTCTGGTGGCAGCGGTCAGGCAGCTTGGTGGACGACGCCTCGCTTTCGCTGCGGGCGACTCGGGGAGGACAGCTTGTCTTCGTGGGGGCTGGCTTGGTCCAGCATGACCAGGGGGCGCCGGTGTGGGGGCACTGGCCCCCATCCCGCTGGGCCCAGGGTGAGGTGGTACGCGATGACTACCTGCTGCCCTTTGCTGAGGCCTGGCCCTACGATGGGTTGGCGGTGGTACCGTACCGAGTGACCGGGCGCGGCTTTGTGGAACTGGCGGGGGCGGCCTGGCCGTTGGCCCCGCGGGAGGCCGCTTGCGAGAGGTGAGGCGCTGCGCACGAGCCCCCGAGTCATCGGGCGGATTTGACATCCCTTGCCAACTCTGCTATCATACTGTTTTGCGAGAATTCGGTGATACTCTGCGCCCCAGCGCCCCCGATGGTGAGCGGTGCGCGTGGATGGGGCGTTTTTGCCGCGTTTTGGGTGGGGTTTCCTTGGTTCTTCGTACCACCACTGCTTCCAAGACCATGCGCCATACGGCAGCCCAGTGCCGGGCTGTAGGCCGAACGGGCTACAGCCCTTTCTTTTCCTGCGCCATTGTCTCCGGGTAGGTGTCTCCATTTCTAGGAGGGATAAGGTTTAGATGACTGTTCCATTGGCCCAAAAAGACTACGCGCGCATTCCGGATGTGCTCCCCCTGCCGAACCTCATTGAAGTGCAGTTGCAGTCGTACGAGTGGTTCCGGGGTGAGGGGATCCAGGAGCTGTTCAGCGAGATTACGCCGATCCAAAGCTTCAACAAGAATCTGGAGCTGCACTTCCTCGACTCGTGGTTTGATGAGCCCAAGTACCACGAGGCGGAATGCCGGGAGCGGGACATGACCTTCTCCTGCCCGCTGTGGGTCAAGGTGCGGCTGATCAACCGCGAGACCGGCGAAGTGCAGGACCAGGACGTCTTCATGGGGGATTTCCCCCAGATGACGGAGAACGGGACGTTCATCATCAACGGCGCTGAGCGTGTGGTGGTGAGCCAGCTCATCCGCTCGCCAGGCGTCTACTTCACCACTGAGGAAGACCCAGCCACTGGCCGGGACCTGTGCATGGCCAAGCTGATCCCCAATCGGGGCGCCTGGCTGGAGTTCGAGACCAGCAAGAAGGATGTGCTTTCGGTGAAGGTGGACCGCAAGCGCAA
>JAAYZY010000545.1 GCA_012514615.1 Chloroflexota bacterium
CAACTGACGTGGATGCGAATCGGGATGCCCATGATGCGAGCCACCTGCACAGCGCTCTTACCCATGGTCTGCCTCCTCCTTGTGACCGAACTGGTGGACCCCCTGTGAACCGACAGCGAGCCTCACCACCCTTCTGACGACATGGGGCAACCCAATTATACCATGAATCGCCGACTCCGCCGGATAGCGCTCAGGCTCACTTGACAAATGCCAGCGCCCCGTTTAGAATGCTGACCCATAGGGTGCCCCTTGCGTGGCAGGGGGAGCGAGTTCAGGCGGGCATGCTGATCGCGCCAAGGAGAGTCGGCACTTCCTTGCAGTTGCCAAGGTGGCCAGGGGGAGGACTGCTTCTTTGGCGCGGTTCTGTTGCTGTCGAGAGCGCGGGCGACGATGCCGGGGCGCCGGCTGTTCGACATCGCTCCTGCGGCGGCAGGCCGGTGGGCTTCCCTGGGCGGGGCGCCCCCGGGTGCAGACTGGGAATCGGGTGCTGCGGCGTGATGCCTTGCGAGGCGTCCGTTGATCATCGTTTCCATCACGTCAGTCTTCAGGAGGGCAGAATCGCATGAGTGAACTCAATCCCTTCGAACAGGCCGTGATCTGGGGGGTCATCGCCACCGCTTTCGTCAGCCTCCTCTACGCGCTGTGGCTCTTCCGCAACGTCATCGCCAACCCCAAAGGCTCAGAACGCATGCAGCAGGTCTGGCGCGGCATCAAGCAAGGCGCCGAGGCCTACCTGGGGCGGCAACTGCGCACCATCCTGCCGGCGGTGGCGTTGCTGTGTGTGGTGCTGTTCTTCAGCGTCTGGGTGGTCCCCCCCAGCGAAGACGCCACGGCCCGTTACGGCGACAACGCCCGCCTGGTCATCGCCATCGGCCGAGCCGTTGCCTTCTTGGTGGGCGCGTCGTTCTCCACCCTGGTGGGGCAGTTGGGGATGCGCGTGGCCATCGAGGGCAACGTGCGCGTGGCGGCGGTGGCCGACTCTGGCGTCAAGGACGCCTACAACCAAGCGCTCACCATCGCCTACCGCGCCGGTACCTTCACCGGCATGCTCACCGACGGCCTGGGCCTCCTAGGCGGCACCATCATCTTCATGATCTTCGGTCGGGCGGCGCCCGACGCCCTGTTGGGCTTTGGCTTCGGCGGCACCTTGGTGGCCTTGTTCATGCGTGTGGGCGGCGGCATCTACACCAAAGCCGCCGACGTGGGCGCAGACTTGGTGGGCAAAGTCGAGGCCGGCGTGCCGGAAGACGATCCCCGCAACGCCGCTGTGGTGGCCGACCTGGTGGGCGACAACGTGGGAGACTGCGCCGGCATGGCCGCCGACATCTTCGAATCGTACGAAGTGACCATCGTCTCGGCGCTGATCTTGGGCCTGGCCCTCTTCCATGCCACCGGCAACCTGGCCTGGATCGTCTACCCCCTCATCGTGCGTGGCATCGGGGTCATCAGCTCCATCCTAGGGACGTTCACCGTGCCCATCTGGGAAGGGTTCCCGATGAAGTTCCTGCGGGCCAGGGACGCCGAAG
>JAAYZY010000546.1 GCA_012514615.1 Chloroflexota bacterium
AGCTTGGCCCTGCGCCACACTGAGGCCCTGGCCCTGCGCCTGGTGGGGCCGACGCGCTGGCTGGTGCGCCTGGTGGGCCCGCTTACCGGCGGCGAGGTGGCGCTGGGCAACGCCCTGGGCGGGCTCATGGGCGGCCGGGCCATCGGGTCCATGCCCATGGTCACCGAGGAAGAGATCAAGACCATGGTGGATGCCGGCGAGGAGAAAGGGGTCATCGAGCAGGAAGAGAAGGAGATGATCTACAGCATCTTCGAGTTCGGCGACACCGTGGTGCGGGAGGTGATGGTCCCCCGCATCGACATCGCCGCTGTGGACGTCTCTGCCACCATGAACGAAGCCCTGGACGTCATTTTGCAGGCCGGCTTCTCGCGCCTGCCGGTCTATGAGCGCACCATCGACAACATCGTCGGCGTTCTCTATGCCAAGGACCTGCTGCGCTATCTGCGGGATGGGAAGAGCGATGTGGCCCTCTGGGATGTGGTACGCCCACCCTACTTCATTCCCGAGACCAAGAAGGTGGATGAGCTCCTGCCGGACCTGCAGCGCCGTCGGGTGCACGTGGCCATCGTGGTGGACGAGTACGGCGGTGTGGCTGGTCTGGTGACCATCGAAGACCTGCTGGAAGAGATTGTGGGCGAGATTCAGGACGAGTACGACAGCGAAGAAGCCATGGTTGAGTTCTTGGGGGATGGCCAATACATCTTCGATGGCCGCATTCCCCTGGATGATGTCAACAAGCTGGTAGGGGCCGAGCTGGCCAGCGGCGTGGCCGACACCCTGGGCGGTTACGTCTACGAGAAGCTGGGCCAGGTCCCCGCGGTGAACGACCACATCGAGCAAGACGACGTGACGGTGACCGTGCTGTCGGTCTCGGGTCGGCGCATCCGGCGGGTGCGGGTGGAGCGTCGTCTGACACCCCCGACTGTCGAGGTTGGGTCGGACGAGCAGGACGAGGGGGCTGAGCCGCAGAAGGACAGGGCCAGCCACTCGTTCATGGGCTTCCTGAGCCTGCTCTTCTGAGGGCGGGCGTTGGGGCCCACGTAGGGAGGGATCGAGATGACCGAGAACAGCGCCGCGGCAGCAGCGTTGCCCTGGGAGGATCTGGTGGCGGCGGCCCATGAGGCGATCCGTCGGGCCTATGCCCCCTACTCATGCTACCCTGTGGGGGCGGCGCTCTTGGGTCGGTCGGGCCGGGTCTACACGGGCTGCAACGTGGAGAACGCCTCCTTCCCCATGTCCCTCTGCGCCGAGCGGACGGCCGTCTGCAAGGCGGTGGCCGACGGCGAGCGGACCTACGCTGCCCTGGTGGTGCTTTCGGCCAACGGGGGGACGCCCTGCGGGGCATGCCGCCAGGTGCTGCGGGAGTTCTGTGAGGACCTGCCGATCTTGGTGGTGAGCGCCGCCGGCGAGCGCCGCCTGTTCTGCTTGAGCCAGCTCTTGCCGCAGGCGTTCGCCCCCAGCGACCTGCCGTCTTCCCCGGTCTCAGGCGATGCCCAGTGCGGCCAGGGCTGCTGCCAGGGGTAGGCCGGCCCACAACACCGCGGCTCGGCTGTCGGGGTGGGCTCGCAAGCTGAGGCCGGCGTGGAACAGCAGGAGCTGCACTGTGCCGGCCACCCACCGGGAGGTAGGCAGCAGGTGCATGACCCACGCCGCCCCGGCGGCCACCAGGCCCAGCGCCAGGCAGGCTGCCCAAGGGGGCGTGTCGGGTTCGGTGGCGGAAAGGGCCTGTGCGCCCAGCAGCGCGGCGGCGACCAGCGCCGCTGCGGGAGCCCAAGGGCCCAAGTCGTGGGTGAGGCTCATGGCTAACCAGCCCAGCAGGTAGAGGCCAGCCAGCAGGGCGTTCTGTCGCCCTTCGGGCATGGGCCCGGGTTCGCTGGCCAAGAGCAGGAAGAGCGCCAGCATGGCCCCCAGACCGACAAGCCCCAGCAGCCAGTAGAGGCGAGTGGGCGCCAGGGCCAGCGCGTAGGTGGCCAGCCCAGCGGCCAGCGCCGGGGCCGGCCAGGGCAGGCCCAACGTGGATCGCCGCTCATCGGCTACCACGGCGGCTCCCAGGCCGGCCAGGCTAGCCGTTAGCAGAGCCGGCAGCCAGGCCAGCCACTCGGCGCCGGTCCGGCCCGAGGCCAGGAGCCAGGCGGCCATCAGGGGGCTTAGCGCCGCGCCCAGCAGGCTTGCGGCCAGGGTCAGCGAGATGGTCTGGACGGTGCGCTCCGCGCCAGGGGTGGTGGGTGGCATCTGTTCCTCCAGCGAGTTACCCGGCCGATTGTAGCGGCGGCTGGGAGGTTTGTCAACCACCGCCTAGAGCTCTGCGTGGGCGCCGTGGTTCGCAACCACACAAGCGGGGCGTCCGACCGCTGCTGACTGACCCTCCGCGGGCCGCGCTGCCTGGGCGGTGGAAAGGAGCGCATGGTGGGACTACTGATCGGGCTTCTGGGGTGGGCGGCCGGCGGGCTGCTCAACTTCTTGGCCGAGCGTCTGCCGACGCGCCACAGCCTGCGGCGTGCCCCGGCCTGCCTCTACTGCGACGCCCCCAGGCCCCCTTGGCAATGGCTCACGCTGCTGGCCTACCTGGGGGGGCGCGGCCGCTGCCGACGCTGTGGGGCGCACCCCCCGCTGCGCTACGCTGCGGTGGAGGCGGCCTGTGTGGTGCTCTTCGTCCTGCTGTGGTGGCGGCACGGGCTGTCTTGGCCCCTGGCCTACCAGGCGGTCTTCAACTGGCTGCTGCTGCTGCTGGTGGTTACCGACCTGGAGCACCGCCTCATCCCCAACGCGGCGGTTCTCCCCGGCTTGGCCCTGGCCGCTCTGGTCAGCTTCTTCCGCCTGGAGCGGAGCGCGGGGTGGTTTTGGATGGGCGCCGTCTTCGCCTTCGTGTTCATCTATAGTATCTACTTGCTGGGGGGGCTCTTTGCCCACCTGGTGAACCGCCGCCGTGGGGGGGCGCTGCAGGAGGTGGTCTTCGGCGCCGGCGACGTGAAGCTCGCTGTCTTCATCGGCCTGGCTGTGGGCTTCCCCGAGGTGGTCTTCGCCCTCCTCATCGGCATCTTCTTGGGCGGGCTGGCGGCGCTGGGCTACCTCGTCTACCAGTTGGCGGTCACCCGGCGCTATACCCCCTTTGCCGCCATGCCTTACGGGCCGTTCCTGGCGTTGGGGGCGTGGGCCATGCTCTGGTTTGGCCCCCAGATCCTGCGCTGGTACATCGGTTCCTGAGCCCGGGGGCGACGAAGGGGCTGGCGCCACCGGGAGCCAGCCCCTTTCCGTTGCTGGTGCGCCCCCGGGCTGCTACTTGCTGGCCGATGCGGTGGCCTTGCCCAAGGCCTCTTGGCTCATCTCCAGGCGCACGTAGCGGCGGCTGTGGCGGATGGCCCAGATCAGGGCGGCCAACAGCACCAGCACCGCTACCACCTTGCCCGCGCTCCAGGCGCTGTACTGCACCATGATGGGCGCCAACAGCAGGCTGACCAGGTTCACCACCTTGATCATGGGGTTGAGGGCGGGGCCGGCCGTGTCTTTCAGCGGATCGCCCACGGTGTCGCCTACCACACCGGCCTTGTGCGCCTCGCTGCCTTTCCCCCCCAGCAGGCCGTCTTCCACCGCCTTCTTGGCGTTATCCCAGGCGCCGCCGGCAATGGCCATGAACACCGCCAGGAGCTGCCCAGCCATGATGATGCCAGCTAAGAACGCCCCCAGCGCCTCCACCTGGAAGACCAAGCCGACCAGCAGCGGTGTGGCCACTGCCAGCACCGCCAAGCTGATGAGCTCTTTCTGGGCGGCCGCCGTGGAGAGGGCCACCACCCGGCCGTAGTTCGGGCTCACCTTGCCTTCCAAGACGCCGGGCACGCGGAACTGCCGACGCACCTCTTCAATAATCTGCGAGGCGGCGCGGCTCACGGCGCTGATGGAATACGACGAGAAGAGCCAGGGTAGGGCCCCGCCCAACAGCAGGCCGATGATCCCCACCACGGTGGAGATGCGGATGCCTTGGCTGATGAGCTGGTCGGCCGCGGGCACGCCCAGGCGTTCCTGCATCAGCGAGACGTCGGTGACGTAGCTGAAGAAGAGGGCAGTGGCTGCCACCACCGCTGAGGCGATGGCCACCTGCTTGGTGATGGCCTTGGTGGTGTTGCCCACTGCGTCCAGTTCGGCCAAGATCTCGCGAGCCTTCTTGCCCAGGCCGCTGAGCTCGGCGATGCCGTTGGCGTTATCAGAGATGGGGCCGTAGGAGTCCATGGCCACGTTGTTGCCGGTGTGGGAAAGCATGCCGATGCCCACCATGGCCACGGCGTAGAGCATCTCCAGGGGCTGCCCTTGGAACATGAGGTGGCTGACCGCCAGGGTAACCACAATCACCGCCAGGCTCCAGACGCTGGATTCCATGCCCAGGGCCAGGCCTGAGAGGATGGTGGTGGCCGGCCCGGTGCGGGTTGCGTCCACCAGCTCCCCTACCGGCTTCTTCTTGGCCGAGGTGAAGTAGGAGGTGAGGGGGTTGAAGGCCACGGCCAGCCCCACGCCCACCGCGTTCACGAAGGCCAGCCGCCAGTCGTGGGCGTAGGCGATGGCGAAGACGAAAGCCCAGAC
>JAAYZY010000547.1 GCA_012514615.1 Chloroflexota bacterium
CATTGCCCTGTTCTTGCGGCAAGACTGGCTGCCCGGGGCCGTCGCCACCGTGGGCACCATCGTCCAAGGCGCCGGCATCAAGTGGGTGCTGGACCGCCGCAACGAAGCCTCCCAGGAAGAGCTGGACGCCTACAAGCAGGTGGACGAGGCCTGCCAGAACACCAGCAAGGCCGACGCCTTCAAGGGCAGCCTGCGCCTCTTCTAGCGGGCACCCTTCGCCACAGAGGCGTTGCTCCCTACTGGGTCGCGCCCTCAGCCGCCCGGCTGCCTATGGTCGCGGGGCTTTCCTCCCCATCAGCGCCTGGCCCGGCCGGCGCTTCGTCGGCCGGCGCGCCGCCCCGCGAGAGGCCGAAGAGCAGCCCCCCTACGATGCGCACGCCGGTGGCCGCGAACAGCACTGGCGCCAGGCCCCAGCGGCTGGCCAGGGTGGTGCTTGCCATGGGGGCAGCGAAGATGGCCACGTTGATCACCGCGTTGTACAGGCCAGCGTGACCCACCCGGTTGTCGGCCGGGGCCGTCTCGATGAGGCGGCTGAAGAGGCCGATGTTCAGCAGGCTGGAGAAGACGCCGCCCAAGACCGAGATGGGAAGCAGGGGCAGGGGCGAACGGGCCAGGGCCGTGCCCAGGGGGTACAGGCACAGGGCCACCCCGGAGACCACCAGCAGGCCAGCGCTGCCCCAGGCCGCCAACAGCCGCGGCGCCGCCAAGGCCGCTCCGATCCCCGCCAGGTTAAAGACCGTGCTCATGGTCCCAATCCACGCGTCGCTGAGCTGCAGCTCGCGCACCCACACGATGGGGAAGAGGGGAATGCCCATGTACATCCCCCAATGGAAGACGACCGCGGCCACCAGGAACCAGCTGTAGGCTGGCTGCTCGCGCCAGGCGGCCGCCACCACTTTGCGCGACAGCGACGCCCAGGGCGAGGCCGCCGCCCGACGGGGCACGGGCAGGCGGTCAGGCAGCCTCATGCGGCTCATGGCCAGCGTGCCCAGTTGTGACGTGGCGAAGGCCAGCGCGAACGACACCTGGTAGTTCAACGGGAAGGCGACGCGAGCCAGAATGGGGATGCTGATGAGGGTGCCAGCCGTCTTGCAGACGCTGCGGATGGCGTCCCGCATGCTGGTGACCGGCCCGATCATGCGCAGGCCCACCGCGTCGGGCAGAGCCGCGGTGTAGGCCAGGTTGATAAGCCCGCCGGGGATGGCCTCCGCCACCACCAGCAGCACCAACGCCTCGCCAGGGTGGGTGAGAACCAGCCAAGACGCCAAGAGCTGGAAGAGGATGAACAACCGCCAGACGAAGCCAGACCAGTTGATGAGCGGCATCTGCCGCTGCTGCCGGCTCACCACTCGGGCCGCTGGGATGAGCCAGAAGATGTTCACCAAGGCCGGGCCGGCCGACAGCATGCCGATCCAGAAATTGGAAGCCCCCAAGCGCGTCGCGAAGACCGACAGGTAGCTCTGGTATAGCCCCAAGGCCAGGCCCCACCAAGCCGCCTCCAGGTAGAGGGCGCGGAAGTTCTCGGCCTGCGCCGGCGTCACCCCGGCGTGGGGCGCCACCAGCCCGCTCACGCCGGTGCGCAGCCGCCGGCTCACCACGGGCGCTGCTCGCCAGGGCGCAGCAGCATCGACCGGCCAAGGGAGGCGCGGGATCCCGCCGCCGCCCTCATGGGCGGTCCTCCACCGCGGCGGCCGGTTCGCTGCCGGCCTCAGCCAGGCTCTCGTGTCGGATGCGCCAGAAGAAGACTCCGCTTAGCAAGCGGATGATGCCGCCCGCCAGGATCATGGTGGTGACGCCCACATAGCTGGCCAGGTTGGTGCTCACCAGGGGGGCGGCGAAGATGGCCACGTTGATCACCGCGTTGTAGAGGCCCACGTAGCTAGCCCGGCGCTCCGGCGGCGAGAGCTCGATGAGCCGGTGGAACAGGCTCACGTTGAACAGCGAGAAGAAGAAGCCCACCCAAACCTCGGCAAAAGCCAGGGGCAGCGGCGTGTGGGTGGAAGCCGCCACCACCGGGTAGACCACCAGAGCCACCGCGGCCGCTGCCAGCACCCGGCTGTTGCCCCAGCGCGCCACAACCCGGGGGGCGGCTAGCGCGCCCAACACCGAGGTGGTGCCGAAGCAGACGTTGAACACCCCCACCCAAGCGTCGGAGACCTGCAGCTCGCGGATCCAGCGGATCGGCAGCACCGCCGTCACAGTGTAGAGCCCCCAGTAGAAGACCGCCGCCCCCAGCACGAAGTGGACGTAGGGCCGTTGGCTGGCCCAAGCCTCCCGCAGCGGCCCCAACGAAAGCCAGGGCGCCCCGACCCGGCGCGCCTGCGGTTGGGGCGGGCGGCTCCGGTCCGGCAGGCGCAGGCGGCTCACGTAGTAGGTGCTGACCAGCGAAGCCAAGAAGGCGATGCCGAAGCAGATCTGGTAATTGGTGGGCATGGCGAAGCGGGCCAAGATCACCACGCTGCCCAGCGTGCTGAGGGTGGTGGTGGCGTTGCTCAAGGCGGTGCGCCGGCTCACCACGTGCCCCAGCCGCTCCCGCCCCACCGCTTCGGACATGGCCGTGGTGAACGCCACGGTGACCAGGCCCGCCGGGACGCCTTGCAGCACCACCAGGATGGCCAGGAGCTCGCCGGGATAGCGCGGCGAGAGCCACGGCGCCAGAAGCTCGATCAGGATGAAGAGGCGCCAGATGAAGACCGCGGCATTCAACAAGCGCATCGGCTGCCGCTGTCGTTCCACCAGGCGGCCGGCCGGCAGCAGCCAGAAGATGCTCACCAAAGCGGGCCCGGCCACCAGGACGCCGATCCAGAAGTTGGAGGCGCCCAGTCGGGTGGCGAAGACCGAGAGGTAGC
>JAAYZY010000548.1 GCA_012514615.1 Chloroflexota bacterium
CCGGTAGACCCAGCAGCCGCTCCACGTAGCCTTCAGCCACGCGCCGGATCACCTGGTGGTACGAGGAGCGCACGTCCACCAACACCCCATCCATGTCGAAGACGAGCAGCGCTGGCTGGCTCATTGACCATCGCTCCAGCGGGCCAGAGCCGCCAACAGCAGGTCGCTGTCTTCCGGCCGGCCAACGCTCACCCGAACGGCGCGGCGCAGCCGCGGGGTGTCGTACCAGCGTAGCAGGACCCCCTCCCCTGCCAGGGCCCGGCGCAGGGAGTCGGCGTCGCCCTGGGGCAAGAAGCAGAGCAGGTAGTTGCCCTGTGAGGGGAGCGGCCGCAGGGTGCCCTGCCGCTCCAGGCAGGCGCAGAGCCGTTCCCGCTCTTCCACCAGCCGCCGCACGCCGCCCAGGATCTGCTCGGCGTGGCGCAGGCAGGCCAGCGCGGCGGCCTCTGCTGCCACGTTCACGTTGTAGGGTGAGCGGATGCCGTTGAGCAGGTCAGCCAGGGGGGGCGCGGCCAGGGCGTAGCCCAGGCGCAAGCCGGCCAACCCTGCCCACTTGCTCAGGCTGCGTAGGACGATCAGGTTGGGGTAGCGTTGCAGCCAGGGCACGGCCGTCTGCCCGCAGAACTCGAAGTAGGTTTCGTCGGCCACCACCAGGCGGCCGGTATCCAGAAGGGCCAGCAGGTCTGCCTCAGGCAGAGGGGCGCCGGTGGGGTTGTTGGGCGAGCAGACGAAGATCGCCTTCACCGAGCCGCTAGCCGCCTCCAGGGCACCCGGCAGAGGCACGGCGAACTGGTCGTCGCGGGGCAGCTCCCTCACCCGGCCGCGGTTCAAGTGGGTGAAGAAGTCGTATATGCCGAATGTGGGGGGGAAGTTCAGCACCGTCTCGCCCGGCTCCAGGCAGGCCCGCAGGGTTAGGTCGATGAGCTCGTCGGCGCCGTTGCCCACCACCACCTGAGCCGAATCCACGTGGGCGTAGGCGGCCAGGGCTTGGCGCAGGCAGGTGTAGCTGGCGTCTGGGTAGCGGTGCGGCGACACGGAACGCAGGGCCTCCAGCGCCTGGGGGGGGCAGCCGTAGGGGTTCTCGTTGGCGTCGGCCTTCATGGCTTGGCTGACCTGCCGCGTGGGCTCACCGCTCTGGGGGGCCGGGAAGCGGCTGCGGTCTTGCAGATCGGCGCGCAAGAGTCGGTTCATGGCTGCTCCTCCAGCCTCACCTGCACCGCCCGGGCATGGGCTGGCAGCCCCTCCACCTGGGCCAGGGCAGCGACGGCCGGGGCCAAGCGGCGCAGCCCAGGCGCGGTCACCGCCTGCACCTGGATCGTGCGGGTGAACGCCTCCACCCCCAGGGCGGAGTAGGCTCGGGCGTGGCCGGCTGTGGGCAGGACGTGGTTCGGGCCGCTGGCGTAGTCGCCCAAGGCCACCGGGCTCCAGGGGCCCAGGAACACCGAGCCGGCTTGGGTGACGCCGGCCAGCCACCGTTCAGGCTCGGCTGCGATAATCTGCAGGTGCTCGGCGGCAAAGCGGTTGGCGAAATCCATGCCCTCCTCCAGGCTGTCCACCAGCAGGATGGCTCCGTTGCGGGCCAGCGACTCTTGGTCGGCGGCCCGAGTGGCCAGCCCGCCCACCATTTGCGCCACTTCGTGGGCCACGGCCTGGGCCAGCCTGGCAGAAGGCGTAACCAGCAGGCAGACCGAATCGGGGCCGTGCTCGGCCTGGGCCAGCAGGTCGGCGGCCACCCAGCGGGCTGGGGCGCTTTCGTCGGCAAGGATCAGCACTTCGCTGGGGCCGGCGGGCATGTCGATGGCCACGTCTTGGCTCACCAGCGCCTTGGCCGCCGTGACCCAGAGGTTGCCGGCGCCGAAGATCTTGTCCACCGCCGGGATCGTCTCGGTGCCGTAGGCCAGGGCTGCCACCGCCTGGGCGCCGCCCACCTTGAAGACCCGCTGCACCCCCACCAAGTCGGCGGCCGCCAGGGTGGCGGCTGGGGCGCGGCCGTCAGGGGTCGGGGGGATGCAGAGCACCCTGGTGGGGCAGCCGGCCAGGCGAGCTGGCGCGCCGGTCATGATCACCGACGAGGGATAGACCGCCCGCCCACCGGGAGCGTAGAGGCCTACCCGCTGGATGGGACGGCGTACCCAGCCGGCCAGCAGCCCCGGGCCAAGACTCTCCCATCGCGTCGTCTGCTGGCTGGCCAGGCTGAGGGCGTGGTACTGCTCCACATGGGTGATGGCCCGCTCCAACGCCGCCATCACTTCGCGCGTCACCTCCTGCCGAGCGGACTGACGTTCCTGGGGCGTCACCTCCAGGTGGGTCAGGTCCACTCGGTCGAAGGCGCTCGTGAAGCCCAGCAGGGCCTCGTCGCCCCGTGCGCGCACCTGGTGGACGATCTCCCGGACCCGCGGCAGCAGGTCCTCGAAGGCGGCTCGGTTGCGTTGCAGCAGGGCGTTCACTTCGCCTGGCGGTAGCTCCTTCAATGGTACGATGCGCATGATCCCCTCCCCAGATCGTCTTCTGCGGCAGCAACCCAGCGGCAGGACCGAAAAAAGAACGTGGCCGCCACTGGGGGCGACCACGCCGAAGGTTCCATTACCTAGCTGTCAGGATACAGGCTCCCGATCAGGTTCCCTTCCACGCCGGCCGCGCCCGGTGCGTATGGAAATGGTGATGGTGATGATGGGCTCGGTGGATGGAAGCCGGGCAGAGCAGGGTGCGCCGGGAAGCGGCGGCACCAACAAAGCGCTGTGTTGACGGGATCCTTCTCTGCTCCACGAGTCACCTCTTGCGGGATTGCCGGCTCATCTTACCAACGAACCGTCTGGCGGGCAAACGGCCGCGCTCTCTCGGTGAGACGCCGCCTACACCGGCGTGACGTCGTTGGGCACGTAGACGCGGATGGCTGATTCGCCGTTGAGGGGGCACTTGAACTCGCAGATGCCACAACCGATGCAGCGCTCCCGCACCACATGGGGCCGCTTGACGGTGACCGGTCGGCCCAGGGCATCCTCCGTGTCCACTTCCTCCAGCACGATAGCTTTCTGGGGGATGGGGCACATCTCCTCACAGACGATGCAGTCGCCCCCGTCGGCCCAGGGGATGCAGCGGGTGGTGTTGATGTAGGCCGTGCCGATCACCCGCTGGCGCTTCTGCTCCAGCGTCAGCGGGGGGATGGCTTGCACCGGGCAGACCTGGCCGCAGGCATGGCAGGAGTAGTCACAGTAGCCCAGACGGGGGATCAGGGTGGGCGTCCAGAGCCCTTCCAGGCCAGATTCCCACAGGGCCGGCTGAATGGCGCTGGTAGGGCAGGCGCGGCTGCACTCGCCGCAACGGATGCACTTGGCCAGTAGGTTGTTCTCCCGCGCTCCCGGTGGGCGGATCAGGTGGGGGTGGTCACGCAGCGCCACGGCGTCGCTGCGGAAGAGGCCCACGCCGGCCAGAGCCACCCCCAGGCCGGCCAACGCCTGGCGGCGGCCAGGGTCGTAGCTGCTCCATGCGGCCGACCGCCGCTGCCGGGCGAACTCCACCGCCCCTTGGGGGCAGACGGCTAGGCAGTCCAGGCACACCGTACACTCGCTGGGGTCGCCGCGGTAGCCCTGGTCCCCGCGGATGGCGCCGGTGGGGCAGGCCCTGGCGCAGGCATCGCAGGAGATGCAGCGGCTGTTCACCTGGCGGCGTAGCAGGCTCACCTTGCTCAGGAGGCCCAACAGCGCCCCCAACGGGCACAGGTAGCGGCACCAGAAGCGTGGCGTCCACCAGTTCAGGGCGGCAATGGCGGTGAAGACCGCGGCGAAGAGCCAGCTCATTCGGTAGAGAGCCGGGTCTGGCGGCAGCACCTTTGGGCGCGCCAGCATGTCCAAGGCGGCAACCGGCTCCTGCAGGAACGGCACACGGTAGGCCAGCGCTTGCGCCCCACTGACCAACTGATCCACCGCCGGCCAGACGGCGGCCGAAAGGGTGCGGAAGAGGATGGTGAGGGGGTCGAACACCAGCAGGGTGAGGTTGCCCAGCAGCGCCGCCCAGAGGATGGTCAGCAGCAGGGCGTACTTGGCCATGCGCCAGGCCTCCGGCACGGCACGGCCACGTGCGCGGCGGGGGGCGGCCATGTCCAGCGCCGTGCCCATGGGGCAGAGCCAGCCGCACCAGGCCCGCCCGAACAGCAGGGTGAGGGCCACGGTGAGCAAAGACAAGGTTGAGCCCACCAGCAGGGTGCGGCTGGCCAGGGCGTGGGCCAGGGTGGCCAGGGGCTCCAGGCGCATGGGAGCGTTGACCCAGTGCGCCGGCCAGCCGCCTCGGCGGGACCAGACGAACAAGACGACGAAGGCCAGCAGGGCGGCGACCTGCACAACCTTGCGTACGGTTGCCCAGTGGCCAGGGCTCCAGCGAACCGACAGGGAGGGTCTAGGTGCCAACGGCGATCTCCTCCGTGCGCAAGCGGGATAGGTCGCTCTGGCCCAGCCCCATCTCGGCGGCGGCGCGGATGTAGGCCAGGTCGTTGGGCTGGAGGCCAAACAGCGACGCGACGTAGCTGTCGGCGGCCACCACGTCGCGGCTGACCACCAGGGTATCGATCTGCCGCACATCTTCCAGTCGGCCGCCGCTGGGGCCGTGGTCCGCCAAGATGCGCACCGCATCCACCACGGTGAGGGTGGGGCGCAGCACGCTGTGCAGGTCGGCCAGACGCTGGCCCAGGTTGCTGTGCAGCCCACCGCGGTTCTGCACCACACCCATCAGGTTCTTCATCCCCAGGGTCAGGCGCGCCAGACCGTGGTCTTTGGCGATCGGCACGTTGATGACCACATCGGCCTTGAGGATGTCGTCGTAGATGTCCCACTTCTGGATGTCGCGCCCGTTGGGGATGGGGGCGGAGACGTACTTGAAGCGAGACATGATCTCCATCTGCCCGCCCGCGGCCTGAACCTGCTCCTGAATGCCGCTGCGCACGTAGGCCTCCTCCGGCCCACCGCCGAAGGGCGCATCCATCACCCGCACGCGCCTAGCCCCCGCGCCCAAGGCCAGGCGCACCAAGGCCGCCACGACCCAAGGGTTGGTGGTGGCGGCGTACTCGTAGGTGTGGTAGGCCACGCAGATGTTGGGCTTGATGATCACATCGTCTCCAGCGTGCACGAACTGCTCCATGCCGCCCAGCGCGGCCAGGGCCTGCTGCACCAAAGCCTCGGGCTGGCCGCCTCGGGCCACCACCAAGTCTGGCAGGGTGGGGGCGACGGTAGGCTGGAAGGTGGGCGCAGCGGTGGCCGTGGGCGCTGATGCCGTAGTTGGGGCAGCGGCAGTGGTGGGCGTGGCGGCAGCCGGAGGCGTGGCCGTGAGGCCGGCCGCGGCGGCGCGGGTGGGGATGGCGGTAGGCGGCGGGGCGGTGGGCGGCGCGCAGGCCGCCAGGGCGGCGCCACCGGTTGCCAGGCCCAGCCAGCGCAAGAAGGCTCTACGGGGCAGCGGCTTTGTCGTCACAATACGCTCCTGACAATACATGGGTGCAACCCCCTGACCCCTGGCAGGGCCGGAGGTGCCGAAACGTGGCAAGGAGAGTATAGCATATCCCTGTCAGGCGCACAATCGGGTCTCCGTGCCCCCAACTTGCCTGTTGAGAGCGATTGACAGCCCCCTCCTTTCGCGCTATACTGCCCCCATCTCCCTCCCCAGGGAGGTGTGCTGACAACCGCCGCAGGGAGAGACCGCCATGGACAGACTCTTCGCCCCCGGGCAGATCGGCGCCCTGACCTTGCCCAACCGCCTGGTGCGCTCAGCTACGGCAGAGCACCTGGCCGATGCCCTTGGCCGGCCCCAAGAGCGCCTCTGGACGCTCTACCGGGAGCTGGCTCAGGGCGGTATCGGGCTGCTGGTGACCGGCCACCTTTGCGTCCACCCCAGCGGGCGCGCCCACCCCAACATGGGCGGCATCTACGATGACTCGTTGACCCCCGGCTTGGCCAGCCTGGTACAGACGGTGCACGCGGCCGGCGGCAAGGTGGCGGCGCAGCTCAACCACGGCGGGCGACAGTGCAGCCCGGAGACGGTGGCCGAGGCCATGGGGCCATCGGAGGCCCAGATGCCTAACCGCCAGGGGCCGGTGCGGGCCATGAGCCCAGACGACATCGCCGTGGTGGTGGCGGCGTTTGCCCAGGCGGCCCGCCGCGCCCAAGAGGCCGGCTTCGACGCCGTACAGCTTCACGGGGCTCACGGCTACCTCATCAGCCAGTTTCTTTCGCCCCACGCCAACCGCCGCAGCGATGCCTGGGGCGGCGACCTGGAGGGCCGCATGCGCTTCCTCCGGTCCGTGGTGGGCGCGGTGCGCGCCCAGGTGGGGCCGGCCTTCCCGGTCTTCATCAAGCTGGGGGTGGCTGATGGGGTGGAGGGCGGCCTCTCGCTAGAGGAAGGCGCTAAGGTGGTGGCTGCCCTGGAGGGGATGGGCCTCGACGCCGTGGAGGTGAGCGGCGGGCTGGGCGGTGAAAAGCTGAACGTCCCAAAGGCGATCCGGGGCAAGGCCGACGAAGGCTACTTTCGCCCTCTGGCGCGGGCGGTGCGTCCCAGCACCAGGCTGCCCCTCATCTTGGTGGGCGGCTTCCGTTCTCGGGCAATCATGGAAGAGACCCTGGCAGCGGGCGAGGCTGACTTCATCTCCCTCTGTCGGCCGCTGGTGTGGGAGCCCGACCTGCCGCGCCGTCTGGCTCAAGAACGGGAGGGGCAAGCTCGCTGCATCTCCTGCGGGCGCTGCTGGCCCGAAGGGCCGGGCGACGTGGGCATCTCCTGCAAGGTTCTGCGAGAACGGCAGGCGAAGAGGGGGGCTGGGGGATGATCCAGGAGCTGCTGCGCCAACGCATTCGCCGCGAAGGACGCCACCTTGGTCACGGCATCCTGAAGGTGGATGGCTTCATCAACCACCAGGTGGATGCCACGTTGATGATGCTGGTGGGTAAGGAGATCGCCCGCCGCATGGGGCGGCTGGGGGCCACCAAGGTGCTGACGGCCGAGATCTCCGGCATCGCCCCGGCGCTGATGACCGCCTGGGCCTTGGACGTGCCGGTGGTCTTCGCTCGCAAGCACAAGCCGGTCACCATGCCCTTGGAGGTCTACCGCTCGTCCGCGCCTTCGCACACCAAAGGGCGGGTGGTAGAGCTGCTGGTCTCGCCGGAGTTCCTGGGGCCAGGCGACCGCGTTCTCATCGTGGATGACTTCTTGGCCTCCGGGCAGACCATCGCTGGTCTGGCGGATCTGGTGCGGCAGAGCGGGGCCGAGCTGGTGGGGATCGGCGCGGTGATCGAGAAGCGGTTCGAAGGGGGGCGCCAAGCGCTGGCCGGGCTGGGTGTGCCGGTGGAAGCGTTGGTGACCATTGAACGGATGGACGGGGAGACCATCGCCCTGGCCGACGATTGAACGGTGGCCTTGGGGCATAACCACACGGGGGAGGGTTGCGACACACCTATGGAGACAGGCGCACATCTGCACGATCATCCTCGGCCGGCCCATGTGGTGGCCGTACTGGACTTCGGCTCGCAGTACAGCCAACTGATCGCCCGCCGGGTGCGGGATGCCCAGGTCTATTGCGAGCTGATCCCCTGGAACGCCCCCCGCGAGCGGCTGGAAGCCCTGCAGCCCGATGCCTACATCCTGTCGGGCGGTCCCAACAGCGTCTACGGTCCTGGCGCTCCGGCCCTGCCGCCGTTCGTGCTGGAGAGCGGCCGGCCGGTCTTGGGCATCTGCTACGGTATGCAGCTCTTGGCCCAGGCTCTGGGCGGTCGGGTGGCCCCGGCCCAGGAGCGGGAGTACGGCCCGGCCGAGCTGACTGTGGTGGACCTGGCTTCGCCGCTCTTTCAGGGCTTGCCCTTCACCATGCCGGTCTGGATGAGTCACGGCGACCGCATCGAGACGCTGCCGCCGGGTTTCCACCCCTTGGCCACCACCGCCAACTCGCCCCACGCAGCCATGGGCGATCCCGCACGGCGCCTGTTCGGCTTGCAGTTCCACCCCGAGGTGGTGCACACTCCTCACGGCGGGGCCATCTTGCGCAATTTCTTGCTGCAGGTGTGTGGCATGGCCCCTACCTGGACGCCCAGGGCCATCGTTGAGGATACCATCGCTCGCTTACAGGAGCAGGTGGGAGACGAGCAGGTGATCTGCGGCCTCAGCGGCGGCGTGGACTCGGCGGTGACCGCCACGCTGCTGCACGGCGCGGTGGGCCGCCAACTGACCTGCATCTTCGTGGATAGCGGCCTGATGCGCTTGGGCGAGCCGGAACAGGTGGCGCGTACCTTCGGCCAAGAGCTGGGGATGAACCTGGTGGCTGTGGATGCCAAGGACGAGTTCCTGCAAGCGTTGGCCGGCGTGGAGGACCCTGAGGTGAAGCGCAAGCGCATCGGAGAACGCTTCATCCGCGTCTTCGAGAGGGAGGCAAGACGCCTGGCCGAGGGGCTGGGGTACCCGGCGCGCTTCTTGGCTCAGGGTACTCTCTACCCGGATGTCATCGAGAGCGCCGCGCCGGAGCGGCCAGACGCTGGGCATATCAAGACGCACCACAACGTGGGCGGCCTGCCGCCCGACATGCAGTTCGAGCTGGTGGAGCCGCTGCGCTACCTCTTCAAAGATGAGGTGCGAGCGGTGGGGGAGGCCCTGGGCCTGCCGGAAGCCATCGTTTGGCGGCACCCGTTCCCTGGGCCGGGGCTGGCGGTGCGCATCCTGGGCGAGGTGACGTGGGAGCGCCTGGAGACGCTGCGCCAAGCCGACGCCCTTTTCATGGAAGAGCTGAGCGCGGCTGGCTGGTATCGCCGCACAGCCCAAGCCTTCGCCGTGCTGCTGCCGGTGCGCACAGTGGGGGTGATGGGGGATAGCCGCACCTACGCCAACGCCGTGGCCTTGCGGGCGGTGACCACCGACGACTTCATGACTGCCGACTGGGCCCGCCTGCCTGACGACTTGCTGAGCCGGGCCGCCCGTCGCATCGTCAACGAAGTGGCCGACGTGAACCGCGTCGTCTACGACGTCACCTCCAAGCCGCCGGCCACCATCGAGTGGGAGTAGGGAGGGTCTGATGCCCCACACGGTGCGGCTGCTGCACTTTGCCGACTTCCACTTGGGGACGGAGAACTACGGCCGCCTGGACCCCGCCACCGGCCTCTCGGGGCGGGTGCTGGACTTCCTGCGTTGTCTGGACTTCTTGGTGGACACCGCCTTGCAGGAGTCGGTGGACCTGGTGCTCTTCGCCGGCGATGCCTACAAGACCCGCGACCCTTCGCCCACGCACCAGCGGGAGTTTGCCCTGCGTATCCGCCGCCTGGCTGAGGAGGGCGTGCAGGTGCTGCTGCTGGTGGGCAACCACGACATGCCCGGGGCCACGGGGCGGGCCAACAGCGTAGACATCTTCCACACCCTCGCCGTGCCCAACGTCACCGTGGCCAACCGCCTGCGCTTGCACCGCCTGGAGACCCGCTCGGGCCCCGTGCAGGTGGTGACGCTGCCCTGGGTGATCCCCAATC
>JAAYZY010000549.1 GCA_012514615.1 Chloroflexota bacterium
TTCTGCAGGAACTGGTCCGAATTCATGTCCAGCTCGGCGCGGGAGATGACTTTCTCCGCCATCTGGTGCGTCTGCAGGCGCATCACGTAGTTGCGCAGGTTCTCTTTCAGCGTGCTGGTGAGGCCCCAATCCAACCTCGCCGGCTCCACGCTCAGCTTGATGCTGGCCTTGTAGATGGGCGTCTGCAGCTTGCTGAAGCCTACCGCGCTCCCTGCCGCCAGCAGCGCCACCAGGATGATGATCCACCCCCGGCGGCGCAAGATCCTCAAGTAAGCCTGCAGTTCCATGGCTCCCTCCACCATACTCTGAGCCAGCGCGGCGCGCTGACCCGGCAAAGCCTCATTCTACCACAGGGCCAGGGCCCCAGCAAGGCCAGGGCGCGCGCCCGTCTAGCGACGGCGGGAGAAGAGCGCCCGGCCACGACCGGGGATCTCCCCCAACACCGACAGCCCTAGGGCCTCCAGCTCACGGCGACCCCGCACCGTGTCGTCCAGGTAATCCAGCAAGAAGGCCAAGGACAGCCCTACGAACAGCGCCAGCAGCAGACGGATCGGCAGGTCCAGCCGCTGCCGCAGCGAGGGCCCCACGGGCGACACCGACGGCGGGTCGATGAGCTGCACCGTCGCGCCCTGCGCCCCCAACTGGGCGAAGTACCAAGCGTTGTTCGCTTGCAGCTCTTCGGCCGCCGCCCGGGCGATAGCCCGTAGCTGACCCTCATCCGGCCAGACGATGCGCACCTTCAGGATGCGGTGCAGCTTGTCGGCCACGGTGGAGCCGCTGATGGCCCCTGGCGGTACGGCGATGCCCTCATTGCCTAGCCGCCGCGACACGGCCTCGGCGAAGGCTGCGCTGCGCACCATCTCGCTGAAGTCATCCACAATGTACTCAGAGGTCAGCCAGGTGTAGTAGCCATCGTAGGCATAGTAGTCGCCGGTCTTCGGCTCCGGGGCCAGCCCCACGGTGAAACGCATGCTGGCCTGGAGCGTCGTTGGCGCGCTGGATGGCCACAGCAGCCCCAGCAGCCCCACCAGCGTCGCCAACCCCACCGGCAGCCACCACCTGCGCCAGACGATCTCCCAGTACCGCTTCAGTTCCATAGGCATCACCCCTTAGGGCTGCGCGCCAGCCCGAAACTCGGCCAAGCGCTCCTCCACATACGCCCGCATCTCCCGACGGAAGCGCTCTCGGCTGAAGGCCAGCGCATGGCGGCGAATGCGCTCCCCGTCGTAGGCCGCTGGGTCGAACGTCTGCACGGCTTGCTTCAAAGCCTCCGACGTCGGCTCGTGGAAGAAGGTTCCGGTCACCCCCTCCACCACCGTATCCAGCGCCCCGCCGGCGGCAAAGGCGATGACCGGCCGCCCAGCCGATTGGGCTTCCAGCGGCACGATGCCGAAATCCTCCACCCCCGGGAAGATCAGCGCGGCGCAACGCTGGAACAACTGCCGGGTCTGGGCGTCGTCCACCTCCCCCAGGAACTGCACCGTAGGGCCTGCCAACGACTCCAGGCGACGGCGGTCGCGACCATCGCCCACCACTTTGAGGGGCAGTCTCAGCTCGCTGAACGCTTGCACCGCCAGATCGATGCGTTTGTAGGGCACCAGCCGCGACACGATGAGGTAGTATTCGTCGTACCCATCCCCTGGCAGGATCTGGTCGGTGTTCACCGGCGGGTAGATGATGGTGCTGGGTCGGCGGTAGAAGTTGCGGATGCGGCCCTGGATCTCTCGAGAGATGGCCACGAACTGATCGACGCGGTCGGCGGCCAGCCGGTCCCACAGGCGCAGGTAGCTCAGCAGGGGCGTCAGCGCCACCGAAGCCGCCCGCCCTAGCCGCTCCCGTTGGGCATAGCGGCGATAATCCCACACATAGCGCGTGGGGGCCAGGCAGTAACAGATGTGCAGCGTTTCGGGCGGGGTGATGATGCCGTGGCAGAAGCCGCTCTTGTTGCTGATGACCACGTCGTAGTCGGAGAAGTCGAACGATTCGAAGGCCAGCGGGTAGAGCGGCAGGAACCACTGGTGATGGCGATGTACGCCCGGCCAGCGGTCCAGGAACGACGGGACCAACGTCCAGCGGCGGTAGGCTGGCGGCATGGCCTCCGGCCAGTAGATAGACGTGAACACGGGAGCGTCGGGGAACTCCTCCTTGAGGGCCTCCAAGACCCGCTCCGCGCCGCCCTTCTGGTTGAGCCAATCATGCACGATGGCCACTTTCATGGGCGCGAGTATAGCAGAAAGGGGGGGATTCCACAAGCAGCCAGCGCGAGACAGCCCCCTGTCGCGCCGATGCCCCTTTGTCCTCCTCCCGGCCTTAGTGTATAATCCCTCGGTGAGGCGGGGCGTCGGCCAAGCGCCGCCCCCCAGACCAAGGAGGAAA
>JAAYZY010000550.1 GCA_012514615.1 Chloroflexota bacterium
AGTGTGGCGCAGGGCCAAGCTTTGCGGCAAAAGCCAGCCCAGAATGAGCATGCCCAGCGAGAAGAGCGCCAACACCACCACCAGCGCCACCATGTCGCCGTGGCTGGCCAACCAGCCCCCCTCGCTCCGGGGTAGCACTGCAGCCACCGCCGGCACGCCAGCCCACACGGCCAACGCCGTGGCCACAAACCCCACCAGCGCTTGGCTGGTCTCCAGGGTCGTGAGGAAGCGGGCGGCATCTTCCACCACAGCCTCCACCAGGGCGGCGGCGCGGTTCCCCTGCTCCGCCAACTTGCTCAATCGAGACCGACTCACGTTGACCAGCGCCGTCCGGGCCAGGGCCAAGAAGGCGCTCAAGGCCACCAGAAGGGCGACGGCCACCCACATCCCTATGCCGCTACTACTGCCAGGCTCCACTTACTCCTCTCCTTGCTCTTCAGATTCCGCCGCCCGCCGCACCCGGGCGGGCACACCATAAGCCAACGCGCCAGCTGGAACGTCCCGCGTCACCACCGCGCCGGCGCCGGTCTTGGCCCCTCGCCCCACCTTCACTGGGGCCACCAACATGGTATCGCTGCCGATGAACGCCCCTTCTTCGATCACCGTGGGGTGCTTGCGCCGCCCATCGAAGTTGCAGGTGATGGTGCCGGCGCCGATATTGGCCAGGGGCCCCACCTGAGCGTCGCCCAGGTAGCTGAAGTGGCCCATCTTGGCCCCCTCCCCCAGGGTGGAGTTCTTTAGTTCGGCGAAGTTTCCCACGTGCGCGCCGGGGCCCAAGCGCGCCCCCCGACGCAGGTGGCTGTAGGGGCCGATGTTCGAGCCGTCGGCCATGGCCGCGCCTTCCAGCACCGAGCAGAAGACCCGGCAGCCAGCGCCGATCTGGCTGTCGATCACCCAACTACCCGGCCCGATCTCACAGGCGTCGCCCACCGTGGTCTGCCCCAGCAGGTAGGTCTGGGGCCAGATCACCGTATCGGGGCCGATGACCACCTCAGCCTGAATGTAGGTGCTCTCCGGGTCCACCAGGGTGACGCCTTCCAGCATCCACCGCTGGTTGATGCGTCGGCGCAGCGCTGCTTCAGCCTGAGCCAGGTGCACCCGGGTGTTCACCCCCAGCACCTCCTCCGGGTCCTCGATGGCCAACGCCTCCACCGGCTGGCCCTCGGCCGCCGCCATGCCTACCAGGTCTGTCAGGTAGATCTCCCCCTTCGCGGGGCTGGGCCGCACCAGGGGCAAGCGAGCCCGCAGCCACTCGGCCTGGAAGAGGTAGACGCCGCAGTTCAGCTCGCGGATCTGCCGCTGCTCTGGCGTGCAGTCGCGCTCCTCCACCACGGCGGCCACCCGGCCATCTGGTCCCCGCACCACTCGGCCGAAGCCCATGGGGTCTTGGTGGACCACCGTGAGCATGGTCAGCGTGGCCCCGCTGGCCTGGTGATGGCCGGCCAGTCGTCCATAGGTCTCGGCCTGCAACAGCGGCATATCGCCGTAGCCCACCACCACGTGGTCCACCGCCCCGGCCAAGTAGGGCAGCGTCTGGAGCACCGCATGGCCGGTGCCCAACTGCTCTTCCTGCAAGGCGTAGGCCAACCCAAGGTCGGCGGTGGCTTGCTGCACGGCCTCCGCGCCGTGCCCCACCACCAAGACCACCGGTTGGGCTTCCAGCACCCCCACGGCGCGCAGCACATGCCGCACCATGGGTTCGCCGGCCAGCGGGTGAAGCACCTTGGGCAGCCGCGAGCGCATGCGCGTGCCCTGTCCTGCCGCCAGAATCACCGCCGCCAGATTCATCCGCCCCTCCTCACCCTCACAGCACCGCAGGGGCCGCCGAGCAAGGGGCAAGGGCCCCCGGCCGAAGCCCCACGGCTGGCCGTGGCCTTGCCTTCTTGGGCGTGCTGCTCCCTCGCTGCGGTCTCCGCGCCTTGGCAGTGCATCTTCGATCCTCGCATCATTCCTCGCGCCAGCCGATGCCCTCCAGCAACCCACGCAGGCGTCCCGTCAGCTCCGCTTCGATGGCCGCCAGAGCCTCCGGGCTGCGCCCCTCGAAGCGCATGGAGAGGGCCGGCTGCGTCTGGGAGGCCCGCACCAGCCCCCAACCCTCAGGGAACTGGACCCGCACGCCGTCCAGCGTCTCCAACGGCCGCTGGCCCTCGTAGCTGCGGGCCAAGGCCGCCGCCACCTCTTCCTTGCGCTCGTCTGGGCAGGCCACCCGCCGCTCCGGCGAGGTGTGATAGGTGGGCAGCTCCGCCAGCAGAGCAGAGAAGGGCCGCCGGGCGGCCGCCGCCAGCTCGGCCACCTTGGCCGTGGCCAAGATGGCATCGTCGAAGCGGAACTGGGGGTCGGCGAAGAAGAAGTGCCCGGCCATCTCGCCAGCCAACACCGCGCCCTCTCCCCGCATCCGCTCGTGGACCCGAGCGTAGCCCACGGGGCTGGCCACCGGCACGCCCCCGTGGGCCAGCACGTCATCCACCAAGGCTTGGGAGCACGACACCTCGTACACCACCCGGGCTCCCGGCTGGGTGGCCAGCAGCGGCCGAGCCAGCAGGGCCAGCAAGCGATCGCCCCAGGCGATCTGCCCTGCTTCGTCCACCACCACCAGGCGGTCCCCGTCGCCGTCGTAGGCCAGACCCAGGTCAGCCGCTTCGGCGCGCACAGCCCGTTGCAGGCCCTCCAGCGCGCCCGGGGCCAGGGGGTTGGGGCTGCGGTGGGGGAAGCGCCCGTCGGGCTCGCCATGCAGCAACGTTACGCGGCACCCCAGCCGAGCCAGGAGGGTAGCCACCAGGGGGCCATTCGCGCCGTTTCCGCCATCCACCACCACCCGCAGGCCCAGGCTGTGGGGCACCCGCGCCCCCACCAAGCCCAGGTAGGTCTCGTGCACCCGCTCGCCCCGCAGCCGACCGCGCCCTTGGGCAAAACGGCCCTGCTGAGCCAACTCCCGCAGGGCCCGCAGCTCGGCTCCTTGCAGCGTGTGGTCGGTGCGGATCTTCAGGCCGTTGTCGCCGGGCGGGTTGTGGCTGGCGGTGACCGCCACGCCGGCGTCGGCCCCCAGCAGATCGGTGGCGAAGTTGATCAGCGGCGTGGGCGTCAGGCCCAGAAAGATCACATCGACGCCGCTCCCGCGTAGCCCGACAATGAACGCGTCGGCCAGCTCTGGCGAGTGCAGACGTACGTCGTGGCCCACCACCGCCGACCGACCCTCTCGCCCGCGCAAGTACGTACCCAATGCCTGGCCCAGGCGGTGGGCGATGGGCGCGTTCAGCTCATCCGGCACCACGCCGCGGATGCTGTACTCGCGGAAGATGTCGGGGTTCAGGGTCACCGTATCTCTCCCTCAGAGCCTCG
>JAAYZY010000551.1 GCA_012514615.1 Chloroflexota bacterium
CCGCGCCCTGGCTCTGCCCGCCCTGGCCCAGCATGAGCTGGCCCAGGTCTACAAGAACAGCGACCTGGGGCTGTTTCCCAACCGCTGCGAGGGGGGGACCAACCTGGTCCTGATGGAGTACCTGGCCTGCGGCAAGCCGGCGGTGGTCTCCTACTCCTCCGGCCACCGCGACGTGGTGAGCGAGGACAACGCCCTGCTCTTGCGCAGGTTCAAGCCCATGGCGCTGGGCAAGGAGGGGCGGGTGCGGGCGGTCTGGGACGACCCGGACCTCGAGGAAGTGGTGGAACGCCTGGAATGGGCCTACCAGCACCCCGGCGAACTGGCCGAGCTGGGCCGGCGGGCGGGAACGAGCATGGAACCCTTCACCTGGCGGGAGGTGGCCGCGCGCTGGGCGGCCCTCTTGGGGCCGGCCTGAGGCCCGCGCGCGGCGAAAGGCCCGGGCCCGGCCCCTTGCGGGGTCGGGCCCGGGGCGTCCCAAGGCGATTGCACTAGGCCTGGAGCAACTGGAGGGCCAGCTGGGGCAGGCTGTTGGCCTGGGCCAACATGGAGACCGCGGCCTGGGCCAGGATGTTGTTGCGGGTGTACTCGGTCATCTCGGTGGCGATGTCGGCATCGCTGATCCGGGATTCCGCGGCCTGCAGGTTCTCGGCCTGGATCTGCAGGTTGGTGATGGTGTTCTCCAGCCGGTTCTGGATGGCTCCCAGGTTGGCGCGGGCGATGTCCTTCCTGTTGATGGCGGTGTCCAGGGCGGCCAGGGCCTTCTGGGCGGCGGACTGGGTCAGGATGTCGGCGCCCTCCCAGTTGGTGGTCCCGGCGGCGTTCTGGGTCTGCGCCCACTCGCTGGCCGCGTCCACCAGTGCCCAGTCGTCCACCGCGCCGGCGGTATCGTAGAGGATGGTGGTGCCGGTGGTGAGGGTGGTGCCGCTGCCCAGTTCGGCGATGCTGCCGCCGTTGGGGTTGACCAGCCGGATCTGGTTGTTGTTGCCGGTCAGGCTCCCCCGGATCTGGAGTTCGTAGTTGTTCTGGCTGTCCAGGACCGAGTAGGCGCCCACGTTGTTGCCGATGGTCTGCGCGGCCCAGGAGGAGACACTGATGGTGCTGGCGCCGCCGAAGCCGCCCACGCCCATGCTGGTGGTGCCGGTGGGGGTGCCGAAGTCCTCGTGGTAGAGGGTGATGGTGGTGCCGTCCACGGTGGCGATGGCGTTGACCGCGCTGTCGCCGTTGGCGATCTGGTCGTTGACCGCCTGGGTGATGGCCATGGCGATGCTGGCGCCGGTGTTGCCCTTGCCCGCCAGGCCGATGGTATTGGCGGTGTTGGTGGCGCTGCCGGTGTCGAAGGTGAAGACGTGGCCGTTGACGGTCATGGTGTTGCCGGCGAAGTTGGCCGAGGTGGCGCCGGCGGCGATCTTGATGGTGGAGGTCTGCTGGGAGCCCTGCCCGATCTCGGTGGCCAGGTTGGCCAGGGTGTCGTCGTCGTCCACCGTCACCCAGCCGTAGGTCTGCCAGGTGGTGCCGCCGTCGCTGGTGGTCTGGATGCCGAAGACGCCGGTGGTGGTGCCGCCGGTGCCGGCCAGGTAGGAATCG
>JAAYZY010000552.1 GCA_012514615.1 Chloroflexota bacterium
CTCCACCGAGATCATCTGCCAGGTGAGTGCCTGGGCGTCCTTCATGCCGGCGTACCCGATTCGCTGCGGGGCCACCCTCAAGGAGCGAGCCAAGATCTCCACCGCTCGAAACGTGGAGAGGCCACGCTTCTCCACCCACAGGTAGGTGTGCTCCCCCAGGCCTGACGGCTGGTACAGGGGGATCTCCTCCACCTGGAAGTCCTCTGGCTCCCAGCGCACTCGCCCGCCGATGCCAGGCAAGTCTTCTGTCAAGTAGCGCACGTGCAGCCCCCGATTCGTCGTGGTGTGGGGTTCAACTGCCCCTCAGTTGTGGGAAAAGGCTCCCGTGGTAATCTCATCCAACCGCTCGGCGTCGGACATCATCGCCGCCATGTGCTGCAGCACCACCTGCTCCCGGCGGAACAAGGCGATCTCGGCAGCCAGGATGTCGTCCACGGTAGGCTGGGCCAGCAGCCGCTGCTTGTCGCCTAGCGGCACCTGCAGGGCGATGGCTGCCAGCACGGCCGCCGCCGCCGTGCCCTCGGGCCACTCCGCCATCTCCAGCTCCAGGCCGGTGGCCTCATGCAGCGTAGCAGCGTAAGCGCCGAAGTGTTCGCGCACCCGCCGCTCCAGCGCCTCCGCCCGCAAGGCCTGGCGCACGCTCATGGGGAATGCACGCACCCGACCGACCAGGTAGGGCTTGTCTCCAAACACCGCCAACAGGCGAAAGCGGCTGCGTCCCACCGCCAGGATGTTCATCCGCCCATCGCGTAGGGGCTCCACATGGACGATGGCCGCCGACGTACCGATGGCCGAGACGCCGTGCACCTGCTCGCCCACCGATGGCCGCGCCCACACGATCCCGAAGGGCGTGGTCGTCTCCAGGCAGTGATGCACCATCTGCTTGTAGCGTTCTTCGTAGATGTGCAGCGGCTGCACCATCCCCGGAAAGAGCACCACGTTCAGGGGGAAGAGTGGAATCTCCTCTTCCGCCTCGGGCGTGTTCAGCCGGCCTTGCTCTTCGTCCGCCATCCTCGGTCACTCTCCAAGCCCCAGCGGGCCGCAGGCTAGGGAAGCTGCCGTCGGCTTCTCAGGGTCGCGCCTCCCGGGCAGCCAACGCCGCCCGCAATTCCGGCGAAAGCGCCAACGATAGCGCCGCCTCGGTGGCCCGCTGGGTCGCCTGCCGCAGACCCTTGTGGATGGCCGCCAACTTGCGCCGCCAACTGGGGTCCCGCACCGTCAGTCGAGCCACCTCCAGCAGGGAGGCCAGGCGCTGGCCGGGCTCAGCGGAGGCGTAGTGCAACCGCGAGAGCGGGGTGAAGTCGAACCCCGACTCTTGGTCGGCGCCGTCGCTCACCGCCCGCACCACCAGCCAGGGCACATCCCAGGACCGAGCCACCTGCGCCACCGCGGCGCTTTCCATCTCCACCGCCAGCGCGCCAAACCGCTCCCGCAGGAACCGCTTGCGCTCCGCCGAAAGGATCACCTGGTCGCCGGTCACCACCCGGCCCCAGTGCAGACGGTCCGCCCCCGCCCAGCCCCCAGCCCAAGCGCGGGCCGCCTGTTCGGTGGCTGGGCATAAGCGGAACCACTCTTCCAGTCGGCGGCGGCCTCCCCGACAGGTGAAACCCCCGTGGGGGATGAACCGCCCGCCCAAGTAGAGCCCAGCATCGTGGTACCCTACCTCGTGGGCCAGCACTAGGTCCCCCTGCCCCACTTCGCCCACAGCGCCGGCCGTCCCCACGCTCAACAGCACCGCCGGGCGCTCGGAAGCCAGCAGGCTCTGAGCCGCCAGCGCCGCGTTCACCTTGCCCGGCGCGGTCTGCGCCACCACCACATCGCAGCCATCCAGACGGCCGCGCCAGAAAGCGCCCCCCGGCGCGTTCCACGCCCGCAGCAGCGTCAGCCGCTGCCGCAGGGCCCAGGTCTCTGAGTCCACCGCAACGATGCCAACGCACCAGCCGCAAGACATGCGCCAGGCTCCTCCCCCGGGGAAGCATCCCCCGGGGAGTATACGGGAAATCGGCGCTCCTGTCAACCGCGCTGCAGCCCCACCCGGCCGCACACCCACGCCGACAGGGGTTCCGGGGCAACCGCCCGTGCCGGCCGGGGCGCGGTCGTGAAGGCATGTTGTAAGCGAATTGTCAGGTGTGACCATTGACTTGTGCTCGCGCGCCCGATATAATGGAATGGCCACACGATGTTGAAAGAGGAATCTGCACCCGTACAGTAGCAAGAAA
>JAAYZY010000553.1 GCA_012514615.1 Chloroflexota bacterium
AGCGACGCCAGGCGGTCTGGGGTGGGGCTGAACTGGGCTACGGCGATGGGCGCTGAAACCAGCCACATGATGACCCCTTGGAACAGATAGACCTGGAAGAAGCTGTACCACCAGAAGTCCTTGCCTTTCTTGGCCCGCATCTCTTGGTAGCGATAGTCTTCGGGCTTGCCCCAGTTGCGGCGGAAGATGTGAGTGGTAAGCCGCAAACCCCAGAGGGTCACCATCACCAGGAGCAGCAACTGGCGACCGAGGAAGCCATCGGAGGTGATGAAGTGATACCAGGCCAGGAAGACGAAACCCAGGCCCCAGAAGATGTCTACGATGCTGGCGTCGTTCTTGATCAAGCTGAAGACCCAGATGGCGGCCATGTAGGCCAACACGGCCAGGAACGAGACGGCGTAGGCTTGCAGAAAGGGGATCAGGTTGTCCATGGTGTGTACTCCCTCGCTTCAACCGGCGGCACTGCTGTAGTGGGGCGAATTGCTCCTGTACCCTGGACCTCCGGCACGGGAGCCGCCCCGATTCTTACCCTCGCTGTGCGCTGATGGCGATGACGCCCACCCCGCCCAGGCCCACGTGAGCCCCCACCACCGACGTCACGCCCATGACGAACGGCTGGCAGCCAGCGGGGATGAGGTGCTGCAGGCGCGCTTGGAGGTCTTCTGCGGCCGTCGGGTCGTCGGTGTAGATGAAACCGATCTGCTCCAGGGGCGCCAGGTTGGTGGCCCACTCCACGATCCGCTCCAGGGCCCGCTTGCGCGTGCGCACCTTGTCAGCCTTGGCTTCGCCCTGATGCATGGTGAGCAGTGGTTTGATGTGCAGCAGCTCGCCGATCTTGGATTGGGTCATGCTTACCCGGCCGCTCCGCCTTAGGAACTCGAAGGTGTCGACCACGGCGATCATGTAGGTGCGGCGCGCCTGGTCTTCCAGCGCAGCCACGATCTGAGCCACCGAGCGCCCCGCGGCCGCCAATTCGGCCGCCTTCAGGGCAGCGAACCCTAGCCCCAGGCTGAACTGGCCAGAGTCGAACAAGGTCACCTTGGCCTGCTTGGCCAGCTCGGCGCCGGCGCGGGCGCTTTCCATCACCGCGCTGATGGTGGCGGCAACGTGCATGGAGAGGATCTCCGTCGCGCCCTTGTCAGCCAGCCGGCGGTAGGTTTCAGCGAAGAGGCCTGGCCCGGGCGCGGCTGTCTTGGGGGTCGGGGAGTAGTCCAGGAGGTTGGCGTAGAACGTCTCTCTGGGCAGGTCGACCTGGTCACGGTAGCTCTCGCTGCCCATGTTGATGTACATGGGCAGCACGGTGATCTCCAGCTGCTGGATGACCTCCGCGGGCAGGTCGCACGTGCTGTCGGTCACAAGGCGGATCGTCATGGTGGGTGCGGCGCCTCCTTCCGCACCGGGCGTCATGGGCGACCGACGACGCGTCGGCCGAACCAGAAGCGTTGCCAGTCGCCCCGGCTCCCGACCGTGGCCGGGAAGAGGTAGAGCGAGGCGGTCAGTGCTCCGAACACCAGGATGAGGGCACTCCATCCGACGGCGCCCCAGAGAGACGCCTCGCGGAATATCACCCAGCCTGAGAAGAGGGCGAACATGATGTAAACGTCGATGAGCGAGATGACGCCCCAGGGCAGGGAGAGCAGAACACGACCCGCCGCCGGGAAGTCGGCGACGAGGAATCCGTGCGCCAGAGCGGCAGACATGGTGAGGAAGCCCACCGACGCCAGAACCTTGGCGGCTTTCATCGCCGAACCTCCTCCTCCGAGATCACCCCACTGCGCCTGTCAGCATTTTGTGCAGACACCGCAGGAGTCCCCATGGATACCCAGTTGTCGTTGACTTCTGAGATGTGGAATAGGCCTCGGTTGTGGCGTGGACCGAGGCGGTACAGCTTGGGGTGAGGCCAGACGCCGGCCTTCGCTTTGCTGCTGCTAGGTCACGGAGTCAGATGGAGCGGAAGACGAGATTCGAACTCGCGACCTTCTCCTTGGCAAGGAGACGTTCTACCACTGAACTACTTCCGCTTCTGCCCTACTCTCGCCGATCAGGTGGGGAAGGAGAGACTTGAACTCTCACGGATTGCTCCACGTGATCCTAAGTCACGCTCGTCTGCCA
>JAAYZY010000554.1 GCA_012514615.1 Chloroflexota bacterium
CCTGGGATTGCCGTTGGAGGCAGAGGCGATCCTGATTCTGGAATCTGACGGCGCAGCCGCCGACGTGGTGCAGCGGGAGATCGAGACGATGGCCCAGGTATGCCGGGAGAACGGCGCCTCGGAGGTGCGGGTGGCGCAGGATGAGACGGAGCGGGCCCAGCTGTGGCGAGCGCGGCGTTCGGTATCGCCTTCGCTGGCCCGGCGAGCGCCCAACAAACTGGGAGAGGACATCTCCGTGCCCCGGGCGGCCATCCCTGAAGCGGTGCGGGAGATCAAGCGCATTTCCGAGAAGTACGCGCTGCCCATCGCCGTTTTCGGCCACGCTGGCGACGGCAACCTGCACCCCAACATCCTGTTTGACAAGCGCGACCCCGACCAGTGGCGGCGCGTCGAGGCGGCCACCGGCGAGGTCTTCGCCGCGGCTTTGCGCTTGGGTGGTACCCTTTCGGGGGAGCATGGGGTGGGGGTGCTCAAGCAGCCCTACCTGCAAGACGACCTGGGCCCGGTGGGGATGGAGACGATGAAGCGGATCAAAGAGACGCTGGATCCGCTGAACATCCTCAACCCAGGCAAGATCTTCCCGCCAGCGGCGAAGGCGTCCTGACCTGCCGCCCTGTGCGGCCGCTATGCAGGAGAGCGCTCGCTGGTTTTTTGCGCCTGGCGCAGAGAAGTGATCCCAGTAGGCTGCGGCCTACATACTCTCATCACAATGTTGTGGAGGTTGGAATGTCTGTTCACAAGGTCAAGATCGAAGACGATCTGCTGCTGGATGATGCCAAGGTCATCCGCAACCCCGATGACGAGTTCTACAAGGCTTTCCTCAAACCCTACTACGTCATCACCGACGACGGCCAGTATCTCTTTGCCTGCATCCAGGCGGGGCGCATGCCTTCCCGGGCCTTCTACATGGTGCCCGACGGCTACCGGCTGGGCAGCCAGCAGCAGAAGTTCCCTGAGGAGATCGAGATCGGTCGCCGGTTCTATGCCTCGGTGAAGAAGTACCTCACTCGGGCCAAAGTCATCGTGTTGGATGGCGTGCAAGGCGAGCAGGGTTACGAAGTGGGCCTTCGCACCACCGTCAGCGTGGAAAACCCACACTCGGCCTACATCGCCTGGATGGGCAAGCTGATGGTCTTCCCGGGCAAGGCGGACGTTCCTGTCACCTGCTTCAACTACATCGTTCCCGAACGGCTGCCGGACGACATTGTGACCGAGATCCAGAGCTTCTGGCCCGATTACGATCCCAACATCCCCACCACGCTGTACGATCTGACGGAGATGGATGGGGATGTGCGGCGGGTGATGAGCGTGGGCATCGACTACTTCGGCGGCGCGTTCAAGAAGCCGAACCTGACGCTGGTGTGGAACCGCGGCGAATCCGACGGCATGGTCTCCTACCACGCCGGCTGCACTTCCGACCGCATCCTGAAGGGCCTCTCGGGTACCGGCAAGACCACCCTCACCGTGGGGCCGGAGCTGGAGCAGGACGACGCCTGCCTGGGGCGGCCAGTCTACGACGCCAACGGCAAGATCGAGAAGGTGCAGCTCATCGGCTTGGAGGCGGCTAGCTTCGCCAAGTCTGAGGGGCTGGATGCCAACAGCCCGGAATGGCCGGGCCTGATGAAGTCGCAGCACCCGGATGCCGGCGGCAAGCGCCCGGTGGTGCTGGCCATGAACATCGACTGCGACGGCGTCGAGTACCGCCTGGAAGAGATCGCTGGGTACAAGGTGCGGGTGCCGCGGCGGGTGGAAGAAGGCAAGGCCTGCTGCCTGCAGTGCACCCAGTACGACCGCAGCGGCACCACCAACGGCCGCTTCATCTTCAAGTTCAGCGAGCTGAACCCGAACTGGGGCACGACCCCCTACAAGTGGCTGGCCACCGAGGCCCTGTCGTTCAAGCGTTTCGACATCACCGAGCCGATCTTCCGCGTCACCGACCCGGTGATGGCCGTGGCGTTGGACTCGGCCTGTGAGAGCATCATCACCTCGGCGCTGGCTGACCAGAAGGCCGGCACCCGCGTCCGCTCCTACGCCGCCACCGACTTCATGGCCCGGGAGCAGGCCCAGCAAGCGCTGCTGAAGTGGAAGATGTATGCCGACCTGGGCCTGGACATGGACGGCCGGCTGGTCTTCTTCATCAACAACTCTGGCTTTGTGGGCGAGTATGACCTGGAAGGCCGCCAGCAGGTGCTCAAGGACAAAGACGGCAACCCGATGCCCAAGATCGACCCTGCCAGCGGCCAGCCGGAACGCACCAAGAAGGGCGCGGTTGTCTACCTGGGTCGGGGCGAGA
>JAAYZY010000555.1 GCA_012514615.1 Chloroflexota bacterium
CCTCCAGGGCCACCGTGCGGAAGCGGATACGATCGGCGTAGGTGCGGTAGTAGTCGCCCTGCAGCACTTGCAGCATCCACAGCCGCCCCACCAAGGCCAGCAGGCACAGGCCAAAGAACACTCGCAACGCCCACAGCCGCCAGCGGCCGTTCATCGCCATCCCCTCACAAGTCCACCGGCCGGCGGGAGATCGCCCGACTGAGCCACTCCACAGCCGGGAACACGATCGCCATTGCCGCCACGTTCAGCAGCACCATGGGCAGAGCCACCCGCAAGGCAAAGGCCCCCACAGGGAAGGCGCGCCCCCCCAACAGCAAGACGCCGACCGTCAGGGCGTAGTATAGTAGGCTGCCCACCCCAGCGCCCACTAAGGGGACCACCACGTGCTGCCCGAACACCTCGGCAGCGCCGGCTCCAGCCAGCGCCGCCACCACCACCAGCGCCACCGTGTTCACCCCAAAGGGCAAGCCCGACAGCAGGTCCAGCAGCACGCCCCCCCCCAAAGCCCCAGATGAGCGCTTCGGGATTGCCGCGCACCAAGCCCCAGGCCACAACCACCAACAACAGGAGATCCGGCTGCAGTCCAGCGATACGGAGGTGGGGCAGCAGGGTTGCCTGCAGTACCGCCGTCAGCGCCAGCAACGGCACAGCCAGGTAGAGGCTCACGGCTCCACCATCCCCGGGGTCTCGGCCTGTTCACCACCCGTCGGCGGTGAGAAGACCGCTTCCAGCCCCTCCTCCAGGGGAACGAAGCCGGCAACCACCAACACCGATTGGAGGTGGTCGAAGTCCACGGCTGGACGCACCACCGCGCTCTGGAACGTCTCGTAATCTCGCTGCCAGGTCTCCACCACTTGGCCCACCACCAGCAGCCGCGGGAAGCGGCCCCCCAGGCCCGAGGTCAACACCAGGTCGCCCACAGCCACCACGTCGGGGCCCTGGGGGATCCATTCCACCAGCAGCGAGCCATCCACCTGGCCCCGAGCCACCGCGGCTGTGCGCGAGCGCTGTAGAATGACGTTCACAGTGCTGTCGAGGTCGTGAATGAGGCGCACCTTGCTCACTGTGGCGTAGACCTCGTCCACCGTCCCCACCAAGCCTGCTTCGGTGGCCACCGGCATGTTGCGCCGCACCCCTTGTTCAGCGCCGACATCCACCAGGAGGTAGCGGGAGAGGTTGGTGGGCTCTTGGCCGAGAACGCGGGCGCGCACCGAGGTGGCTCGCAGCTCCAAGTCGGTATTGGCCTGGGCGAAGTTGAGCAAGCGGCGCAGGTCCTCGTTCTCGGCCTGCACCTCTTTCAGCTGGATGTTCTCGATGAGGAGAGCGGTGGCCTGTTCTTCCAGCGCCTTGTAGCGCTCCTGGAGGTCGCGCAGGTCCCGCAGGTCTTGCAGCAGTGCGCCGCTGCCCCCCACCAGGCTGGAGATGGTTCCCTGCACAGGGGCCAAGAGCCGTAGCAGCAGCGACTCTGCTGGCTGCAGGCGCCCCCCGGAAGAGAGAAGGAGAACCGCCCCTCCCACCACAAGCAGGAGGACCAGGAGCCACGCCGAAGAGCTTCGCGAGGTCTTCACCACCCGTTACACTCCGCAGCCGCCGAGCCACCCATGGCCGGCCTCACGGGGACGGGGGCACCAGGAACCGCCTCAGCGCGAGACACCGGCGCGCTCAACGCTGGCCAGCACCTTGCGCAGCGTGTCCAGCTCCTGGAGAACCATGCCCGCGCCACGGGCCACGGAGGTCAGCGGGTCGTCCACTCGATAGACCCGGATCTTGACTTCTTCTGAGAGACGCTCTGGAAGCCCCTGGAGCAACGCCCCACCCCCAGTCAAGGCGATCCCCTGCTCCATGAGGTCGGCAATCAGCTCTGGCGGCGTCTCGTCGATGGTCGCCCGCACGGTATCCACAATGGCTTGCACGCATTCGCGCAGACCCTCGCGCACCTCCACGCTGCTGATCTCCACCGACTCCGGCAGGCCGGTCACCAGGTTGCGTCCCCGCAGGGTCATGGTCTGTTCCTGCTCCAGGGGGTAGGCTGAGCCGATGGTGATCTTGGTCCGTTCCGCCATGCGCTCGCCGATGAACAGGTTGTACTTGCGGCGGGCGTACTCCATGATCGCTTCGTCCATCTCGTTGCCGGCCACGCGGATGGAGCGGCTGGTGACCACGCCGCCCAAGGAGATGACCGCCACTTCCGACGTCCCGCCGCCGATGTCGATGACCATGCTGCCGATGGAATCGGTGACCGGCAGGCCCGCGCCGATGGCCGCGGCCATGGGTTCTTCCACCAGATACGCTTCTCGCGCCCCGGCGCTGAGGGCGGCGTCGTGCACGGCGCGCTTCTCTACCTCGGTGCAGCCGCTGGGAATCCCCACCACCACCCGCGGCCGCGGCAGGCGCAGGATCATCCCCTCGTGCACCTTCTCGATGAAGTAGCGCAGCATTTTCTCGGTCACGTCGAAGTCCGAG
>JAAYZY010000556.1 GCA_012514615.1 Chloroflexota bacterium
CCAACCCGATTCCGGCGGAGGACGCCATGGACAAGGCGGTCATCGACGCGGCCATCGACCTGGCGCTCAAGGAAGCCGGGGAGGCCGGCATCAAGGGGAAAGAGGTCAGCCCCTTCCTCCTCGGCAGGGTGCTTGAACTTACCGGAGGCGAATCGCTCGAGTCGAACATCAAACTAGTCCTCGACAGGGGCTGTCCGAAAAGAAGCGGGCAGCCCCTGGAGCATCTCGCGCAGCTCCTTCTCATAGAAGCTGAACTGGCGCTCCATGCGCATGCCTGCCTTCTTGGGATAGCGCAATAAGTCGCCAGCCAAAACTCAACCCATAGAGATACCTCCTGTGGTAAGGTGTGGAATCCACTCCCACCCCAAAACCAGGAGGTATTTCATGTTCAGTGTACACCGTCCGGCCCTCGAAGGGCCAACCCTCTACGCCTGTGCGCAGTCCGGCTGCCAGGTGTGCATCGAACGCCTGTTGCGCCAGCACGCCGGACTGGTGCATTGGGTCATCCGCCACGATTGTCGGGGCGACCTGCCGTATGGTGAGCTGCTCCACGAAGGCCAGATCGCCCTCTGGCAGACCATCCGGCGCTATGATGCGAACCGCGGCGTGGCCTTCTCGACCTATGCCGTCCCCGTCATCCGCCACCGGCTGTGGCACAGCGCCCGCAAGGCCGGGTGGCCCGGGCGACGACCGCCGACCCGGCTGAACTGGCGGCGCAGGCCTGGCAGCGCCAAGCCGTGCGGGCCGCCTTGCAGGCAGCGTTGGCGTATCTGCCCGCCCGGTCCTATCACATCCTCGTGGCCGCCTATGGCTTGGACGACCAAGCGCCGCTCAGCCTGGCGGCCCTCGGCCGGCTGTATGGCCTCAGCCGGGAACGGATCCGACAACTCCGCAATGACGCCCTGGTCGTACTGCGGCTGCCGGCGCTCTCCGGCCGGCTGCGCCGGCTGTGCGATCAGACCGACCGGGCGGCCTACCAGCAGGCGCACGCGTTGAATGGGGCCTGGCTCGATCGCCGGCGCCGGCAGGGCGGCTGAGATGACCCACCTGTGGGTGCCGGCCCCCACGTCCGCCCAGGTGCTCACGGAACCCCACCTGCCGGACAGCCCGTTCCACCAACTGCTCGGTTTCACCCGCCGGCTGCTGCGCGAAACGCGGGACATCCCGGCCGCCGAACGCCGCCTGCTCAACGCACCTGTGCTGCGCGAGCCGCCGGTCAGGCGGGCTGCGCCTGCGACACCGCAGCGTGTCAGGACCACTGCCGTCTGGCCACGCCCCACGACCCCGAGGCCACCTACGTCTATTACAGTGGCTCCAACCAATCGCCATCCACCACGCCCACCACCCCGCCGGCCCAGACCGCCGCCCGCCCGCCCGGCCGCGGCAAGCATCACTTCGGCTACAAAAGCAAAGCTTTCAATGTGCTCGATGACCATTTGTTCACCTATTGGCCGCTGCCTGGCCCCTATGCCGCCGCCAACCGCAACGACCATCTGCAAACGATCCCCGGCTTCGAGAGCCTGCGCCGCCGCTTCCCCACCCTCTCAATCGGTGAGGTCACGGCCGATGCTGGGGAAGGCTATGACGCCATCTTGCGCTACATTTACACCAAACTGCACGCCCTGCGCCTGGTCGACCCACGGGCCGCCCTCGGGGATGCCGACCCCCTGACCTGTCTCACCCGCGGCTATGACGCCCAGGGTGTGCCGCTCTGTCCCCACGGCTACCGCCTGGCCTTCAATGGCCACGACTACACCCGCCACGACTCGAAGTGGGTCTGCCGCCAGCGCTGTCACCGCCAGCCGCAGCCCGATATCCAGCTCCCGCCCCCCGCCCCTGCCGCAGCCCGGCCCTTGGCACCCCCGGCCTGGGCCCGCTGTCCCTATCGGGATCCCACCCAGCCCTTGGGCCAGGTCGTGCGGGTCGCTTTACGCCTGCCCGATGGCAGCATCCGCCTAGCCCGCGACTTGCCGGTCACGTCGCCCACTTACCAACTGCGCCAGGGCCGCCAAAGCTACGCCGAAAGCCGCAACGCCAGCCAGCAACGCCGCCACCTTAAACGCTCGCCCTGGTTCGGCTTGCCCGACAGTGCCAAGGCCACTTATCTAGACGACATCTTGATCCTGGCCGGCAACGTCGCCCGCTTCGTCCGGGAGGCCACCCTGGCCCACGCCCGCTCGGTGACCACCGGCGCCTGACCCCGGGCGCAGCCGCCACCGCCGTCGGCCGCGCCCGGACCACACAGCCAATCCGCAGTGCGCTGACGCCCCGACTGCCTCGGCGCACGCCCCCGCGCCTGCCAACCGCCCCACAGCTGCCTGGCGTCCCCCCTGACAACGGCGCCAGGC
>JAAYZY010000557.1 GCA_012514615.1 Chloroflexota bacterium
GCCTCGTCGGCACCCAGCAGCTGTCGATTGTAGAAGAGGGAGAGCGTCTCCACCGAGAGGGGCAAGCCCCACACCTGTCCACCGTGGCGCACCGCCTGGGCCGCCGGCGCGATGTAGGCGGCGTCGGGGTCGGCCTCCAGCGGCAGAATGGCCCCCGCCCCGCTGAAACGGCCGATCCACTCGTTGGCCGCCACCACCAGGTCGGGGCCTTCGCCCGGCGGCAGAGGCGCGAGCAGCCGGCTGGTCAGGTCCGGCGCCTCCACCCACTCGATTTCCACCCCTGGGCGCAGGTCGGTGTAGCCCTCGGCCACCGCCTGCACCTGGCGCAAGGTCTCACCCTGCCAGGTGTGCCACACGGTGAGGCGGGTGCGGCCGTCCGCCGTTGGCCCCGCCGTGGGGCTGGGCAACGGGCTACTGGGTCCGCCGGGGGTGGCGGTGGGCTCGCCAGGGGGCGTCGCCGTGGGGGCTGGCCCCGAACTGCACGCCCCCAAAGCTGCCGCCAGCGCCAGCGCCAATGCCACCATCCCCAGCCTTGCCCCGGTCACCTTCATCGGTCTCCCCCTCTTTGCCATTCTCTGCATGCGGCTGACACTATACCGCTTCTCCCCTGGTTGTCAACCGCCGGCCCTGTCTTCTGCCCTGGTGCAAGAACGGGGCCGCCTGGCGACGGGCTGCGGGTTTCCCCGTGACCGGCGGCGCAGCCGAGTTCGCCTGGCCACACGCGTCGGCGGCAGGGGGTCCACTTGACATCTTTTCGGCTGTGCAGTAGAATGCGCCTATCCTTTGAGGAGGTGAAAGGCATGCTCTACGACGAAGTGCGTATCCGGACCGCCCAAGCTAGCGGCATCGGTTTCGGCGCGCGCCCGCGTAGTGCGCCCACCTGCTGAGGTATTATGTAAACCCTCAAGCCGTGGGGCACTGCAGACCCCACGGCTTTTTTGTTGGCACGCCTTGTGCGTATGCGCCGTGGGGAGTCACCCACGGCGTTTCTGTTTCTGGGCCCGGACCCCGTGGGAGTGCAGCCAAGGCCCCTTTTGCCATCCGGCAAGGCAGACGTAGCCGGAACAGGAGCACTTACCATGGAACAGCACAGCATCCGACTGGCCATGATCGCCAATGAACAGCGTCAGGATGCCCTGCGCGAGGCCAGGGCCGCACGTCAGCTGCGCGAGCTGCGCCGGCACGCTGAGCAGCAGCGCAGCGGCCAGCACCGCTGGCTGGAGACGCTGCTCGATTGGCTGCCCGAGGCGCTTCGCCCGGCCAGCACACCGCACCCGCGCTGGGGATGATCCTCCAGGCCGGTTCACAGCAAGGGGGTCCCCAGGGGGGCGCCCAACGCGGACCTGCGGGTCCAGCGACGCGCACGGACACAGACGACGACACACACACCGATGGGGATGGTAGGAGCAGGACCATGGAAAACGTATGGCGATTGGCACGCGTAGCCGAAGAACAGCGACGAGACATGAGGCGAAGGGCAGCGCAGGCGCAGCTCGTGCGGCAGGCCCGCCAGCAGCGGAGCCTGTGGGCTCGCCTGCAGGCCGCTTGGGAAGCGTTCTGGGCCAGCGACGACGTCGCGGTAGAACGAGCCCTTGCCCTGCGCGTCAGCGTCAAGTGATCCGCCGGGTCTCCCCTTCGGGTGGAGGCCCGGCTGTCCGCTAGAAGCAAGGGGTGACCTGTGGCACAAGTAGCCCACGAAATCCAAGCCTCCTATGCCTTTGTGGAGCGCAACTTCAACATGGTGAAGCGCTACTGGGGCTGGGAGATTGTCTGGCTGATCTACTCCATCGTCAACGCCCTGTCGATCACCTTCATCGGCAGGGCTTCGGGGCAGCTCACCGGCCAGACCCTCAGCCAAGCGGAGATCGACCGCGCCATCCTCTTCCTGCTGGTTGGCACCCTGGTGTGGAACTACCTCTCGTTCATCTTCCACAACATCAGCGAGGCCATCGCCTGGGAGCGCTGGGAGGGGACCATCGAGTACACCTTCATGGCCCCGGTGACCCGTTTCACCCACATGATGGGTCAGACCGCCTTCTCGGTGGTCTACGGCTTGCTGCAGACCCTGGTGGTCCTGCTGGCGGTCA
>JAAYZY010000558.1 GCA_012514615.1 Chloroflexota bacterium
ATCGAGACGGTGAGCGAGGGCCTGGAGCGCTACGATATCACAGGGTCAGCCCGGCCCATCGAGCGGTTCGTGGATCACTTGAGCAACTGGTACGTGCGCCGGTCCCGACGCCGCTTCTGGAAGAGCGAAGCGGACGAAGACAAGGTAGCAGCGTACCAGACGCTCTACGAGTGCCTGGTAACCCTGTGCCGGCTGCTGGCGCCGTTCACGCCGTTCGTGGCCGACGCCATGTACGCCAACTTGGTACTGAATGCAGACCCCGAAGCGCCCGACAGCGTGCACTTGGCCGACTACCCAGAGGCGAATCTGGACGAGACCGACGCCCAACTGGTAGAAGACATGGACTTGGCCATGCGCGTGGTCAGCCTAGGCCACAGCGCCCGTAACCAGGCCGGCGCGAAGGTGCGCCAGCCGCTTGGGCGGGTGGTGGTCAAGCCGCGCCAGAGTGATGAGGCGGCCAGCCTCCAACGGCTGGCCGATCAGATCCTCGACGAACTGAACGTGAAGCAGATCGAGTTCACCGATGACCCGGGCAGCCTGGTGGACTACGTAGTCAGCGCCATCCCCTCGCTGGTAGGCAAACGGGTCGGCTCGCTCTTCCCCAAGGTCCGAGCCGCGCTGGCCGCTTGGCCCGCCGCAGAGGTGGCCGCGCTGGTACAAAACGGCCAGCCGGTTGAACTGACGGTGGAAGGAGAGACGGTCACCCTAGCGCCAGAGGAGCTGCAGGTGCAGAGCCGAGCCAAGGAAGGCTATGCCGCGGTGGAAGAAGGCGGCTACTTGGTGGCCCTGGACCGCACGCTGACTGAGGAGCTGATCCAAGAAGGACGGGCCCGCGAGGTGGTTCGGCGCATTCAGACGCTGCGCAAAGAAGCCAACTTCCGCATCGAGGACCGCATTCAGACCACCTGGCAAGGGGGGCCGCTGGCTGAAGCGCTCTTCGCGGCCTGGGGAGGCTACATTCAGCGGGAGACCCTGACTGAACGGCTGCAGTCTGGCGCGCCTCCAGCAGGCAGCGCCCAGGCTACGTTTGATCTCGACGGCGAGGGCCTGACGGTCGCGGTCGTCTGCAGCGCCGCACACAACGGCTAGACAAGGTCTTGTGGCAGATGGGCACCCGCTCGGAGGCGTTGGGCCAGAGGCCCCAGCGCCCTGGGCGGGTGCCCGCAGGGCGTCGCTCGGGTTCGGGCGGCCCCGCACGGCGCACGGAGCGCATCTCGCCCGCATGCAGAAACTCCTCACGTTTCTTTGACTTCCCGCGACAATGCGAGTACAATGCGCCCAGAGCAACGAAGATGCACGCAGCGGACGGGAGAAGGCCAATCATGGGCGAAACCATCGCCTCCAATCCCAAACTGGTGGTGATCGACGGGCATGCCTTAGCCTACCGGGCGTTTCACGCGTTGCCGCTTACTCTGAGCACTTCCAAGGGCGAGCTCACCAACGCGGTGTACGGCTTCGCCACCATGATCCTCAACGTCCTGCGAGACGAGAAGCCAGACTACATCGCTGTGGCGTTCGACGTGGGCCCTTCCTTCCGCCAGCGAGCGTACGGGGAGTACAAGGCTCAGCGGGCGGCCATGCCCGACGAGATGCGCAGCCAACTGACGCGCATTCGAGAGATGGTGGACGCCTTCGGCATCCCGGTCTTCACGATGGACGACTACGAGGCTGATGACGTCTTGGGTACCCTGTCGCGGCGGGCTGCCGCCCAAGACGTGAGCACCATCCTGGTCACCGGCGATGCCGACATCTTCCAGCTCATCGACAGCCACACCCGTGTCCTCACTTCCCGGCGTCGGTTTTCCGACACGGTGATGATGGATGAAGCTGCCTTCCGTGAACGCTACGGCCTTCAGCCCAAGCAGATGATCGACATGAAGGCTCTCA
>JAAYZY010000559.1 GCA_012514615.1 Chloroflexota bacterium
AAGACGAAGCCGATGCGTTGGTTGCGGATGCTGGCGAGATCGTCGTCGTTGAGCTTCTGCACATCGACGCCGCCCAGCCGGTACACGCCGCCGCTGGGCAGGTCCAGGCAGCCCACGATGTTCATGAGCGTGGACTTGCCGGAGCCGGAGGGGCCCATGATGGCGGCAAACTCCCCCTGCTCGATCTCCAGGGAGATGCCCCGCAGGGCGTGTACTTCTACGTCCCCCATTCGGTAGGTCTTGGTGATCTGTCGAAGTTGAATCAGGGGCTCTACGCCTGAGTGATGGTCGTTCATAGTCTGCTTGTTGCCCTTCCCTGTTGCGGCTTACTGGCCGAAGGTAGAGATCAACTGCTCGGCCCCAGTGCGCGCCACCACGGCCACCTGATCGCCCTCGCTCAAGCCGCTGAGGATCTCGGTTGCCTGGTCGCCCTGGATGCCCACCTGTATCTCGGTGCGCACCAGGTTGAACCCTACGAGCTTGTCCACGTAGGTCTGTTCCGTGCGCCGGTCGAACTGGATGGCGCGGTTGGCCAGGGTCAGGGTGTCGGCAGCGTAGGCCGTGATGATGTCCACCGTGGCGCTCATGCCCACCCTTAGGGGGGCCTCCGTGGGCTCCAGGTCGATGCGGACCTGGTAGCCGGCGACGCCCATGACGCTGGTGGCGGTGGGAGCCACGCGGGTTACCCGGCCCCCAAACACCTGGTCGGGCAGCGAGTCGAAGGAGATGTGCGTCTCCTGCCCCTCGCGCAGCGTGGCGATGTCCAACTCATCCACGGCGACGTTGATGTGGAATGCCGAGTCGTCGATGAGCGTGATGGCCGGCAGGGCGCTCTGCACCTGCTCGCCTTCCTTCACGTTCACCTCGGCCACCACGCCGGCGAAGGGGGCGCGGAGCGTGGCGTTGTCGCGCTGCAGCTGAGCCTGCTCCAGGGCGATCTGCGCCTGGGCCACCTGGGCTTCGGCGATGCGCCGCTCCTCCTCACGGGCGCCGCTACGTAGGCGGTCCAGTTGGTAGCGAGCCTGGGCCACCTGGGTCTCGGCGGCCATGATCTCGGCGTCGCTGGGGCTGTCCAGCAGGCGCTGCAGGCTGGCTTCGGCCTGGGCCACCTGGGCCCGACCGGCCTCGACCTGCGCGGCGGTGGCCCCCTCGGTGGCCAGGCGGTAGTTGGCCTCAGCCGTCTCATAATCCACCGTGGCCTGCTGCAGCGCTAGGGACTGAGGCAGGGCCCCGACGCCGCCGACCCAAGCTACCCGGTCATATTCCGATTGGGCCCGCTCCAAGGCCAGGCGAGCCCGCTCCAGGTTGGCTTTGGCCCCGGCCACCTCATCTTCGCTAGGGCCAGCCAGCAGCTTCTGCAGGGCCTTCTGGGCGCTGGAGAGGGCCACCCTGGCCGCGGCCAGGTCCGCTTGGCCGGGGCCGGCCAGCACGCGCTCGTAGCTGGCTTGGGCGCTGGCCAACGCTGTCTCAGCGGCCACGATCTCCTCGGCCGAAGCGCCGGCGGTGAGCTGATCCAGGCGGGCCTGGCTGATCACCAAGGAAGCCTCGGCCTGGCGCACGGCCAGGTCAAGCTCTGCGCTCTCCAGTTCGGCCAACAGGTCGCCCTCAGCTACCGCCTGGCCGGGGTCCACATGGACGGCGGTTACGGAGCCCATGCCGCGGAAGCGCAAGCTGACGCTGCGCTGCGGTTCGATGGAGCCCACGGCGCTGACGTAAGCACTCACGTCGCCTCGTTGGACAGCGACCGTCTGGTAGTCGGGCTGCTGCGGAGCCCGGGCTGGCCCCAGCGTGGTGTAGAGCAGGTAGCTCAGACCCAGGACCACAGCCAAGATGGCGATGATGGTAACGCCTCTCTTCATTGGTTCTCCTCGTATGCCGTCATGCGCGGCCCTCACAGAAGGGGGGCGCTTCGCTCGCTCGATTGCCGTCCCCTAGACGATTGGCGGGGCGGCGTTCTTACGCGCGGCTATAGGCCGCCGGCCAGCAGGCCCGTCAGCAGCGTCGTGCCGACCTGGAGGGCAAGGTGCAGCGCTACATAGAGTACGGCCAGCAGCACGCTGCGGTTGCGGCCGAACCCAAACAGCCCGCGGCCCATGGCGTAGACCAACACGGCATGCCACAGGGTGAAGGGGTCCACTTGGCCCAGCAGCACATAGGGGATGCTGCGGGCGTCTTTCAGCGGGTCACCCACCGACGCCAAGTAGCTGAGCCCCTGGTTGACAATGAGCTCGCCCCGCAGGGCCGCCACGCCGGCCTGGGCCAACAAGCGCAAGGCCAGCGGGATGTAGGCCCACAGACTGGCCGCAAAGGTGACGCCGAACTCGCGCTCGCTGCCCATGAACAGGGCGATGAAGTAGATCATCGCCGCGGTTACCAGCACCGCCACCGCTTGACCCAGAACGCCGCCAACCAGGCTGACCGCACCGACCATCAGGGGGAGCCGAAACGCTCCATCTGCTGCGCCAATAGCTCGGCCTGCTCTGGGGGCCGAGAGGCCAACTGCCGCTCCATCTGGCGCTGGGCCTCCTGGGCCGCGTAGGGCGCGGTGACCAGCGCAGCCACCGACACCCCCACCAGCAGGATCAGCACCGGCGCGTACCACCCCTTGCCGGGTTGCCGGGCGATCTGCTCGAACAGCTTCACAGGGCGGTCAATCACGGCAAGCAGCCGAGCTGGCACACTCCACGAGGTCGACGCCATGGGAACCCCTCCCCACCGATTTGCTTGCGTCCACAACTATCTTGCAGCGCTAAATATACTCCAGCGACAGGGGCTTGTCAAGCGGCCTGGAAGGGACGGGCTCAGCTTGACAGGGCCGACATCCTGTGGTAGGCTTTGTGCGAAAAGACACAAGCGAAAGCCGGCCAGCGGCAGGGGGGAGTGGGCATGAACAAGGCGAGGAAGCGACTCCGTCGGGATCTGGCTCTACCTCGGCCCACGCTGGCGCGCCTGCCGTTGTACTACCGCCGACTGATGCGGGCGTTGGACGAAGGAACAGCGGTGGTCTCCTCCCAAGAGCTGGGGGAGGCGGCCGGGGTGCCTGCGGCGCAGGCCCGCAAGGATCTGTGCTGTGTGGGGGATTTCGGCCGGCCGGGGGTGGGCTACGTCGCCGACACCCTGGCCGAGCAGCTGGCCGAGTTCTTGGGTCTGGCTGCAGACAAGCAGGCGATTGTGGTGGGAGCCGGGCGGTTGGGGCAGGCCCTGGCGGCCTACACCGGCTTCACCCGCTACGGCCTGCAGGTGATGGCCTTGTTTGACATCTCGCCCAGCCTTTTCGTGCAGCAGCCCGGTCAGAAGCCGGTCTTGCCCATGGCCCGCTTGGAAGAGTGGTTCGCCACCCACCGGGTGGACGTGGCCCTCATCACCGTGCCGGCCTTCGCCGCTCAGGCGGTGGCCGACCGCCTGGTGACCGTGGGGGCCCGCGCCCTGTGGAACTTCACCCCGCGGGAGCTGGTTGTTCCGCCCTACGTCTACGTGCAGAGCGAAGACCTGGGCACCCGTTCAGCCCTCATCTCCTACCACCTGCGAAAGCAGCGGGAGGAGCCGGAGCTCTGAGTCGGGTCACTCGGGGCGACCGCGCCGCGCCCGCATCACGTCCAGCACCCGGGGCATGACTTGGGTGTACAGCAGGTAGAGCGGCCGATGGACGGCGAAGTCGTAGGCCCCGACCCAGCAGGCCAGGCGGCCGCCGAAGCCGGCTTTGAAGCGGTAGACGCCCCACATGGGATCGCTCTCCTCCAGCCGGTCCGGCGCGCCCCAGAAGTCGTAGACGCGAGCCCCGCCGGCCCGCGCCTGGCGGATCGCTTCCCACTGCAGCAGGTAGTTGGGCATGAGCTGCCGCTTCTCGCTGGTTGACGCTCCGTACATGTACCAAGCCCGCGCCCCGAACTCGAAGGTCATCACGCCGGCTAGCAGGTCGCCCTCATGCTCGGCCAGCCAGAGGCGCGCCCGCCCGGTCTGCATGAAGCCGGCCCACAGGTCGCGGTAG
>JAAYZY010000560.1 GCA_012514615.1 Chloroflexota bacterium
CCACAGAGTTCGGTTGGGCGTCCAACTCCAGCCCGGTGGCCAACTATGAGTATGCCGCCGACAACACGCTGGATGAGCAAGCGCAGTTCACCGTGCGCGCTTACCAGATGGGGCGGGCGTGGGGCTGGGTTGGTCCCATGTTCTTGTGGAACCTGAACTTCAAGGTCATCGCTGGCGGGAGCGAGATGGCTCAGTGGGGCATCGTCGATGGCGGCTGGGGCCCCATGCCGGTCTACAACGCCCTGAAGGGCATGCCCAAGTAGCCATGCCTACGGGCTCTTAGCACTGTGATCGAGGTGGGCGACCTGCATCCCGCAGCGCCCACCTCGCTTTTGTCAGCCCTCACCGTCAGCACGAAAGGTCACTAGGCAAGGAGAGAGAAGACTGTGAACATCCGAGCCCGACTGTGGAACCCCTACGCCGTTGTCTTCTTGGGCAGCGCCTGCACCATGATCATCGAGCTGGTGGCCAGCCGCCTCATCGCCCCGCAATTGGGCGTCTCACTGTACACCTGGACCTCGGTGATCGGGGTCATCTTGGCTGGCATCTCTCTGGGCAACTACCTGGGCGGCCGCCTGGCCGATCGCCACGCGTCGACGCCGTTCCTGGGCTATATCTTCGCCTTCTCATCCCTGGCCAGCCTGAGCATCCTGGCGCTGGGCAAGCTGATGCAGGAGGCCGTTCTGCCCACTTGGCTGCCCCTCATGGTCTGGGTCGTCGTCTACATCGCTGCCATCTTCTTCATCCCCAGCGTCCTGTTGGGCTGCGTATCGCCCATTGTGGTCAAGCTCAGCCTCACCAGCCTGGCCCACACCGGCGCCACCGTGGGCAAGATCTACGCCTGGTCCACTGTGGGCAGCATCGTGGGCACCTTCGCCACCGGCTTCTTCCTCATCTCCTGGTTCGGCACCAAGACGGTAATCCTGTTGGTGGCCGCTCTGCTCATGGTCGTGGGGCTGTGGTTCATCACCGACACGCGCCGCCGCACCCTGCAGACCGTCTCGCTGCTGCTGGCGGTGGTCTTCGGCGGGGCGGTGTTCCTGCTGTGGCAGCAGGAGGCGCTGGCCGAAGAGTGCTTGCGCGAGACCAACTACTTCTGCATCAAAGTGAGCGATCAAGATGGCAGCGAGGGCAAGGTGCGTCGCCTGGTGCTGGATCGGCTGGTGCACAGCTACTCCAACCTGGAAGACCCCACCGACCTGGTCTACGGCTACGAGCAGACCTACGCCAAGGTGATGGCCCCCATGATGGAACAGCGGCCCGACCTGAGCGCGCTCTTCATCGGCGGCGGCGGCTACACCTTCCCCCGTTACCTGGAGGCGATGCTGCCGGACAGCCACCTGGAGGTGGTGGAGATCGACCCGGAGGTGACCGAGGTGGCCTTCGAGATGCTGGGCCTCCGCCGGGACACGCGTATGGGCATCCACGACATGGACGCGCGCCTCTTCCTGGTGCAGCACGAACCGGAGGCCAAGTACGACGTGGTCTTTGGCGATGCCTTCAACGACTACTCGGTGCCGTACCACCTCACCACGCTGGAGTTCGCCCAGATGGTGCGGGGCGTGCTGTGGGACGATGGGCTCTATCTGGTGAACATCGTGGATGGCGGGCCGCGGGGGCATTTCTTCCGCGCCTATGTCCGCACCCTGCAGGAGGTCTTCCCCCACGTGGCGGTGATCCCCAACAACGACGATTGGCGGGCGAGCATCCGCAACACCTTCGTCATCCTGGCCAGCCCAGCGCCCCTGCCGCTGGCAGAGCTGGCCGCCCAAACCGACCTCCTCACCCAGGAAGATCTGGACGCCTACCTGAGCCTGGAGGAGCCGCTGGTTCTGCGGGACGACTACGTGCCAGTGGATAACCTACTGGCCCCGGTGTTCGAAGACTCGGCCCGGCGGTAGGGACACAACGGGGCTGGCCGCCTGGGCACTACACCGCATACTGAGGTGTGTATGACCACAACCACGTTCGCCAAGAGGAGTTGGGCTGCCCTTTCGCTGCTGGCGGCCCTGAGCCTGACGCTGGCCGGCTGCGCTGGCCCGGCTGCCCCCACGGCCGCGCCGGCCGGGGGCACGCCCACGCCCAAGGTGGCGGTGACCCTCTTCACGCCCACCCCGCCGCC
>JAAYZY010000056.1 GCA_012514615.1 Chloroflexota bacterium
CATCTCCGGCCGACGCACCCGCCCATCCTCGGCCACCAGTCGGAAGGGGCGCCCGAAGGTGATGCACACCGGCGTCCGTCGCCCCCGGCGCAGGTTGCCCACCACCTCCTCGGCGCCGCTGATGCCCGCAGGCACCACCGGCACGCCGCTGCGCAGGGCCAGGTAGGCCAGGCCATCCTTGCCCTCTTGCAGGCCAGGCGTGCCGCTGCGCGTCCCCTCCGGGGCGATGAGCAACACGCCGCCCTGCTCCAGCACGCTGAGGCTATAGCGCAGCGCCCAGCGGTCCACCCGCCCCCGCTGCACCGGAAAGGCGCCGAAGATGCGCAAGATCAACCCCAGCACCGGGGTGGAGAAGCTCTCCACCTTGGACATGGCTGTGGATTCGCGCGCCAGGGCCCCGGTCAGCACCACCGGGTCCAAGAAGGTGATGTGGTTGTAGATGATGATCACCGGCCCTTCACTGGGCACCTGTTCAGCGCCCTCTACTCGCACGCGCATGAAGAGCCACATGGCCGCCCGCAGCACCAGCGTCAGCGCCTGGCGACCCAGCTTCATGGCTCCTGGTCCTCCGGCTGGAGGTCCGGCTGGGCCAACCGGCGCACCAGCTCGAAGACTGCCAGCGCGTCCATCTGGTCGGTGTTCACGCAGACGGCATCGTCCGCCTGACGCAGCGGGGCTGTAGCTCTCTCGCTGTCGATTCGGTCGCGGCTCGCCAGCACCCGAAGCACATCGTCGAAATCCACCGCTTCGCCCCGAGCCAGTCGCTCCTGGTAGCGTCGCTGCGCCCGCACCATCACAGAGGCGTCCAGGTAGATCTTCAGCGGCGCCTCCGGCATCACCACGGTGCCGATGTCGCGGCCCACCATCACCACCCGACCGCGCTGCCCGATGCGTCGCTGCTGTTGGGTCATCACCTGCCGCACGCCAGCATAGGCCGATACCGGCGAGACCAGACGATCCACCTCCGGCATGCGCAGCTGCCAAGTGACGTCCTCACCGTTCACCACCACGGTATAGGGCCGGCCGTCGCCCACGTCGGGGGGCAGGACCTCGATGGCAAGCTCGCTGGCCAGGCGCACTACCGCATCTTCATCCCCTACGTCCACGCCCTGCTGCAGCGCTGCCAGGGCCACGGCGCGGTACATGACGCCTGTGTCGAAGAACAGGTACCCCAGGTGGTCCGCCAGCATGCGCCCGATGGTGCTCTTGCCCGACGCTGCTGGCCCATCGATAGCGATGGTTGTGGCTAGGTTCAACAGGCTCTCCTTAGCGTTTGGGTGAACGGGCTCGTTGGGGCGGCGTTCGGCGACCCTGCCCCCCTTGGCGGGCTTGGATGCCCCCGAGCGCCGTGCTGTGCAGCAGCGACCGCACCTCCCCCGGCCACAAGGAGCGGTAGGCACCCGGCGGCAGAGTCCCCAGCGTCAGCGGCCCCATGGCCACCCGAATCAGGCGCACCACCGGGAAGCCCAAAAGCTCCAGCATGCGGCGCACCTGTCGCTTGCGCCCTTCCCGCAACTGCACTTCCAGCAGGCAGTCTTTGGGGCCGGGCATCCCCAGGATCTGCGCCACGTCTTTCGGCACCTCGGTCAGCAGCTTCAGGCGGGCTGGCACGGTGCGTCCGTCTTCCAGCTCCACCCCTTGCCGCAGCCGCTCCAAGTCACTTTCGGAAGGGCGGCCTTGCACCCACACGAGGTACTTGCGCCAGTGACCGTAACGAGGGTGCATCAGGCGGTTGGCCATCTCGCCGTCGTTGGTCAGCAGCACCAGGCCCTCGCTGTCGGCATCCAGCCGCCCCACGGGGAAGAGCCGCTCCGACGACGGCACCAGCCCCTGAAGGTCCCGACGCCCATGGGGGTCATCCGTGGTCGAGAGCACCCCCCGCGGCTTGTGCAGCATGATGTAGAGCTTGCGCGTCGGACCGCCCAGCGGCGTACCGTCCACGGTGATCTCGTGCTGCCGGGGGTCCAGCTTCACCCCCATCTCCTTCACCACCTGGCCGTCCACCGCCACTCGGCCAGCCAGGATCAGCTCCTCGCTCTTGCGCCGCGAAGCCACCCCAGCCTGAGCCAGGATCTTCTGCAGTCGCTCCTCTTTGTCTCCGGCTGCCATCGTCATCCACTCCCCTCATTCGGGCAGACCAGCCTCAGGGGCTGGCTCAGCAAGAGCGCGTCGCCAACGTAGAACTCCACAGCAGCCAGCAGCGAACTCGCTTTCGGGTCGGCCGTCACCCGGCGGAAGGGCCGTACCTGCGCGGCCTGCCAGGCTGGCAACGGCCGGTCCGGGGCCGGCTCCAGCGCCAGACGGCAGGGCTGGCCTTGCCAGGCCACCTGGCTCAACGCCCGCCCGCGCAGCCGCACAGGGAGCCAACGGTAGGTCTGGTGGGCATAGGAAAGGAGCAGCCGAGTGTCGGCGTAGCGATCGGGGCTGTCGAGCACCACAGTGACCCATTGGTGGCCCTGGCTGGAAGCCGAGGCGATCAGGCACTCGCCAGCCCACTCGGTCGTGCCGGTCTTCACCCCATCGGCGCCAGGGTAGGCGCCCAGCAATTCGTTCAGGTTGGCGTAGCGCCGCCCAGCCCCGCTGTACTCCGCCGTGGCCACGATCTCCCGAAACACAGGGATCTGCAGAGCCGCTCGGGTCAGCAGCCACAGGTCGTGGGCGCTGGAGTAGTGCCCATCCGCGTCCAGGCCGTGGGGGTTGACGAAGTGCGTGTCGACCATGCCCAGCTCTTGGGCCCGAACGTTCATCCGGGCGACGAACTCTGCTGCGCTGCCGCCGACATGTTCCGCCAGGGCCGACGCCGCATCGTTGCCCGAATGGAGCATCAGCCCATAGAGCAGCTCCAGCACGGTGAGCTGCTCGCCGGGGACGAACCCCACCATCTGCCCACCGGTGAAGGCTGCCACAGAGCTCACGGTCACCAGATCCGACAGCTGCGCCTGCTCCAGCACCAGCAGGGCGGTCATCACCTTGGTGGTGCTGGCCATGGGCAGCCGTTCGTGGGCGTTCTTGGCCAACAGCACCTGGCCGGTCTCAGGGTCGCCCAGCAGCGCCGCCTTGGCCCCCGGTTCGGGCGGCTGAGCCCAGGCCAGGTAGGCAGCGGTCTCGGCCGGCCCGAAGTGTTCCCCGCCCGCGTCCTTCTCCACCAGCACCGGCGGGCCAAACCCTAAGCAAGCCAACGATGCCGCGGCCAAGAGAAGCAGTTGCCCACGACGCCCCACGATGCCCCTACTCTCCTTCAGCCTGCTGCAGCGCTTGCTCGCTCTGAGGAGCCTGCTCAGGGGGGACGGCTTCTTCGGCGACCAAGGGGGGCAGCTGGCCCAGGTCTTCCAGGCCGAAGTACTGCATGAACTCCATGGTCGTGCCGTAGAGGATCGGGCGGCCAGCCTGTTCCAGACGGCCCACCTCCTGCACCAGCCCACGCCGCAGCAGGGTGCGCAGCACGCCATCGCAGTTGACGCCGCGCACCGTCTCCACCTGCGAACGGGTGATGGGCTGCTGGTAGGCGATGACCGCCAGCGCTTCCAGCGCGGCCGCGGAGAGCCGCCCCGACTGCTCCAGCCCCAGGAATCGCTCGATGAGGGGCGCAGCCTCTGGCGCCGACACCATCTGGAGCCGATCCCCTTTCTGCTGCAGGCGGACCCCCCGGCCGGCACACTGCTCCCGCAGAGTCTGCAGCGCCTCCTGCACCAGCGGCTGCTCCGTCTCCAGAGCCTCAGCCAGGCTCTGCACAGTCACCGGCTCATCGGCCACAAACAACAGGCTCTCCACCAGCGCCACCAAGTCCAGAGCAGACAACGCCGACCTTCCCCTCCCGATGGGAACCCTTCCCTGGCGACGTTGCGCCAGCCGAACGATCTGTGCTATAATGCCGAGCACTGCGCCCGCTCCTCAGCGGGCATGACAGCGCCAAGAGCCGCCAGGCAAGAGGGCCGGGGCTCACCCTGGGGGAGGACAGAACACCATGAATCGCCGCAACGGGAAATCCTGGCCTTTGGCCATGGCCCTTCTCGTCTTCACGCTAGCCGCTTGCGGGCCCTGCTCGTTCTTCTCGCCCCCGCCCCCCAACGAGCCGATCCCCACCATCACCATCTCCGAAGAGGCCGCCAGCGGCTTGGAGCAGAAGATACGCCAAGAGCTCCAAGAGAGCCCCAACCACGAGTTCATCATCCGCATCACCAACGATGAGGTGACCTCGCTGGTAGCCACGAAGCTTGCCGACTCCGCTGAGACGCCCATGCAGGAACCCCGCATCTGGTTCACGCGAGGCCACATCTACATCGGCGGCCGCCTAGTGAACATCCTCCCCATCCCCA
>JAAYZY010000561.1 GCA_012514615.1 Chloroflexota bacterium
AACACCTCCGCCAGCTTCCAGATGTTGTCGTGGATGTCGGAAATGATGGCGATACGCATCGCCTGGATCCTCCTTCCTGTGTCGGTGCTTGCTCGCTCCCTTGCGGGCAGTATACCATAGGGGGGCGCAACGGCCAAGGGTAGGCCGAGGGGCCTGCATGCCAACGCAACCTGCTGAGTGTGGAGGGAAACCAACGTGAGCGCCGCAACGGGGCCGGAGATCCTGGCCCCCCTGGATGACGAGCAGCGGCGGGTGGTGCTGCACCGAGGCAGGCCGATGCTGGTGGTGGCGGGCCCCGGCAGCGGCAAGACCCGCGCCCTGACTCACCGCCTGGCCTACTTGATGGCCAGCGGGGAGGCTGCGCCTCAGGAGATCCTGGCGCTGGCTTTCACCAACAAGGCCGCCGAAGAGATGGCCGAGCGGCTGCAGGCGCTTTGCCCTGAGGCGGCCGGCGAGGTGTGGGTGTGCACCTTCCACGCTCTGTGCCTGCGCCTGCTGCGGGAACACGGCGCTGTGGTCGGCCTGCCCCGACATTTCGTGGTCTTCGACGAGGCTGCCCAGGAAGAAGCGCTGGTCACCGCGCTGGGCGAGCAGGGCTGGTACCGCTACTCCACGGTCTACGAGCTGGAGACGCTGCGCAGCTTCATCACTGGGCGCAAGAACCGCCTGCCAGCGCCCCCGCCTTCGCAGGGGCCCGCGGCCACCTGGTGGGAGATCGCCCAGCGGTACGGGGAGATCCTCCACGGCTACGGGGCGTTGGATTTCGACGACCTCATCTTGCGGGCCCTGGAGCTGCTTTCCGACGCCCATGACGTGCGGGTAGACCTGCAGCGGCGTTGGCCGTATGTGTTTGTGGATGAGTACCACGACATCAGCGAGACGCAGTATGCCCTGCTGCGGCTGCTGGCCCCGCCGCCCGGCAGCCACTGCACCGTGGTGGCCGATCGGGATCAGTCGATCTACGGGTGGCGAGGGGCGCAACCCGGCCTGGTGATCCGTTTCCAGGAGGACTACCGGCCGGAGGTGGTGACCCTGCGCCGCAACTACCGCTCGGCTGGCCCCCTGGTGGCGGGGACTCAAGCGGTCATCTCCCAGGCGGCGGATCGTCCGCTCCGCCCCTCGGCGGTGGTGGCTGGGCCGGCAGGCGGCGCGCCGGCCGAGCATCACCTGTTTCGCGATGTGGCGGCCGAGGCGGAATGGGTGGCGGCGACGCTGGGGCAGCTGGCGGCCGCAGGGTACACCCCGGGCGAGGTAGCCATCCTCTACCGCACGCACCGCCGCGGCGATCCCATCGAGCAGGCGCTGGCGGCCAAGGGGGTCGTCTTCCAACGGGTGCAGCGGGGCGGTCTGCTGCACCGGCCGGGCTCCCAAGAGGTCTTCCGCTACCTGCAGCTAACCCGCTCGCTGGTCGACCCCCATTTCCGGGTGGCCATCAACTACCCGCGGGTGATCGCTGATGAGCTAACCATGCTGCAGCTTCAGGGGCTGACCCGCCGCGAGGGGGTGAGTCTGGTGGAGCTGGCCCAGGGGATCGAACGCTACCCGGAGGTGAGCCCCCTGACTCGGGCGGCCATCCGCCGCTTCGTGCGCGCCTTCAGGCAAGAGCTGGCTCCTCTCCAGAGCCAGCCGGCCGCGGCGGTGATTCCCGAGCTCTTCCGCATCCTGGAGCGCTGGCGCTCACCCTACCGGACGGAAGACCGGCCAACCCTGGTGGGCTTCGCCCAGTTCCTGGACCAGAGCGGGCCGGCCGCTGAGCTGCGGAAAGCGCTGGACGAGGGCCGCCCCCTGGCCTTGCGGGCCAGCCCCGACCTGGATGCACTGGCCGGCGCGTTCCTCCTCCAGGATGCGGTACGCACGTACCTGGGGAAGCGCCTGGCCTTGGCCCTCCGACAAGCCGATGGCTTGCCAGGGGTGTGGGTGGAGCAGATCCCCAGTGAGGCCGCCGAACAGCCGCCGCTGCTTCTTCATCTGCAGGTGCGGGACGCGGGGAGCATCCGCTATGGCCTGGCCACCCAGGCCTGGCGGCTGACCCAGAGCCTGCTGGGCAGCTTCGAGACGCTGGACCAGGAGCGTTTCGTGGTCTACGACCTGGAGACCACCGGCCTCTCACGCCGCTACGACGAAGTGGTGGAGATCGCCGCAGTGACGCTGG
>JAAYZY010000562.1 GCA_012514615.1 Chloroflexota bacterium
CGCAGGGGGTAGGTCGGCCAACCCCGCTTCACCATCGCGCCCAGACGTGGTACAATGGGCCAACCGCACAAACCTTGAGGGGAGGGTCACAGTGTTCCGTCGACAGGATGACCTGAAGGTGCTTCTGGCCTGCGAACAGCAGGGCGCCGACTGCTCCATTGTGGGGGTGAGCAACATCGGCAAGTCGGCCCTGCTGCGTAGCGTGGCCGCCTATGCCGAGGCGGTAGGCGCAGAGCCGCTGCCGCTCTTCGTCTACGTAGACTGCAACGGGATGCTGGCGCTGACCGACCAGGGCTTCTACGAACTGATCTTGCGGGCGGTGATGGAACGGCTGCGCGGGCAGGCTGCAGACCACCTGCTGGCCGGCCTGGAAGCGGCCTACGAGCAGGTGGTGCGTCCCACCAGCCCCTTTCACGTGGCCTTGGGTTTCAACGAGGCCCTCATGGGCCTGTGCGAATCCGATGGACGCAGCCTGGTGCTGCTCCTGGACGAGTTCGACGAGCCCCTGAGCGGGATGCCCAGCCGAGTTCTCCTGAACCTGCGGGCGCTGAAGGATCGCTACGGTTGCCGTCTGTGCTACGTCACGGCCACCAACCAGCGTCTTTCGGCGATCCGCCGCGACCCCGAGGTGCTGGAGTTCTGCGAGCTTTTCGCCCTGCACACCCGCCACTTGGGCCCCCTGAACCAAGCCGACACCTACGACTTCGCGCAGGAGTTCGCTGCCCGGGAGAGCGTCACCTTCGACGACAACGACCTGGCCTTCGTGTGGCAGCAGGCCGGCGGGCACCCTGGCCTCACGGAGATCGTCTGCCGCGACCTGGGCCTGCTCACTGGCTTGCCCACACGGGACGCCTCGCAGGACTGGCTCATCCACCGCGAGGTGCGGGCTGGCCTGCTACAGAACGCCGCCGTACGGGCCGAGTGCACCCGCATCTGGAACACCCTCACGCCGATGGAGCACGAGGCGCTGGTGGGCCTGACCGCCCCCGGGCGCACCCCCGACGAGAAGGAGCTGCGCAGCCTGGTGGAGAAGCACATCCTCTCTGAGGCCGAGGGTGAGCACGCTTTCTTCTGCCAGCTCTTCGCCGACTTCGTGCGGCGGCAGTACCTGGCCCAGCGGGAGCCGCAAGAAGGCGTGCACGTAGACGTGGAATCGGGCGAGGTATGGGTAGACGGCCACAAAGCGCCCACCCTCACCAACCTGGAGTTCCGTCTGCTGCTCCTGCTCTACGGCCAGATGGGCAAGATCTGCGACAAGTTCGGCATCGTGCAGACCGTCTGGGGTACCGACTACTTGGAAGAGGTGGACGACGCCCGCATCGAGAAGCTCGTCAGCCGGCTGCGGCACAAGCTGGAGCACGACCCGGCCAACCCCAAGTACGTGGTCACGGTGCGCGGCCGCGGCTACCGCCTTATGTCGGCCTAGCGCCGCAGCAGCGCACCCGAATGTCAGGATCCTGTCGGGCGAACGTCAAGCGGCGTTGCCCCGATCGGTGTACAATGCCATCGTAATCCATCCCAGACCAAGAGGAGATCATCATGGACCAGAAACCCAGCCATCCTCGCAGCAAAGACGCACCGCCAAAGGGCGCCTATCTGGGGGTGGGCATCGGCATGGGCCTGGCCCTGGGCGCGGCCCTGGGCGTAGCCTTGGACAACATCGGCGTCGGCGTCGCCATCGGCTTGGCCTTGGGCGTGGCGGTTGGAGCCGCCCTGAGCCGGGGCAAGAACAGCGACCACAAATAGCCGTTGGGGCCCGGCAAGGGCCACCCGCGCATCCTGATGGATGAAGGAGGCAGACGAACCATGGCATCCCTTCTGGAAAAAGCAACGACCCTAGTGAAGGCCAACCTGCACTACCTGGTAGACCAGGCGCTCAAGCAAAACTCCCTGGCGGTCATCGACCAGTACGTCCGCCAGGTGGAAGACAGCCTGTCAGACCTGACCGACGCCGCGGCGACCGTGGGCGGCGAAGTGAAGACGCTGCGGCGCAAGACCGAAGAGTACAAGCTCCGCAGCGAAGAGCTGGACCGCAACATCGACATCTTCCTGCAAGAGGATAAGGAAGAGCTGGCCGCGGCCACCCAGAGCAAGCTAAACTCGGTGCAGCGCTCCTACGAGCGCTACCGAGAGCAGCACGAGCGCCAGCAGGTCGAGTACCAGAACCTGCTGGACGCCAAGCTGAAGCTGGAAGCCAAGCTGGCCACCATCAAGCAAGAGCGGGAAGAGCTGCAGGTGCTGCTGGAGCTGGCCAAGTCCAAAGAGATCACGGTCAAGACCATCCGTTCTCTGGACGACCTGGTGGGCGCAGGCGACTCGGATGTGGCCCGCGTGGCCGAGTCGATCCGCACCCGGCTGGACAAGGCTTCGGCCAAGGCCGAGATGATGGCCTCGCGGCTGGACGAGCAGATGGACGAGGTGCTGGAGCGGCGCCAGATCGACGCCCAGCTCTTGGAGCGCAGGCGCAAACTCGGCATTCAGTAGACCCATCCGGGGGGATGCCAGCGGGAGTCGCAGCGGGGAGCGACGGACCTCGCCTCGCCTGAGGCGCGGGGCCCCCGCTCCCCCTCTGCCGCGCCCGTACCGCGCCGACGGCCGCAGGCGCTCACTGTGCTGTCGGACGGGCATCGAGAAAGGACCGCCATGAGAAGAACGCAAGTCATCTTCCTGATCATCGTTGTGCTGGCGCTGGCCATCGTTGGCGTCTCCCTGATTCTGCGCCAAACCGGCGCGACGCCGCTGGCGCCGGTCAGCGAGGCGGTGGAAGTGCGCATCCTCACCACCCTGCCGGTGGAGCCTTGGGTGCGGGAAGCCGCCGCGCAGTTCAACGCCGAGAAGCGCCGCCTGGAAGGCAAGGTCATCGAGGTCAAGGTCACCCCCATGGACGGCCTGACGGCCATGGGCAAGTACGACCGCGACGAGTTCGGCACCATCGGCGACCGCTCGCCAGACGAGCTGACCGCCGAAGAGCGCGCCCGCCTGGCCGAGTTCCCCACGGTGTGGATCCCCGACAGCCGCTACCTGCCGGAGCTGGTGAACGCCTCCTACAAAGAGCGGTTGGGTCGAGACGTCTTCTTGGGCGACGGCGAATACCGCGCCCGCCCCTTGGTGGTCTCGCTCTTTTCCTGGGGCATCTACTCCTCCCGCGCCGACGTGCTGCGCCAGCACTTCGGCAGCGAAGAGATCACCTGGCAGAACATCCACGACGCGGCCGTGGCCAAGGGCGGTTGGCCCGAGCTGGGCGGCCAGCCTGAATGGGGCTACTTCAAGCTGGTGGTGCCCAACCCCAACAAGAACGTGGGCGGCCTCATGGCCATGGTGGCGGCGGCCGGCGAGTACTACGGCAAGACGCGCATCGACGTGAGCGACGTGACCAACCCCGAGTTCCAGGGCTGGCTCAAGGAGCTCATGGGCGCGGTGACCGACTTTTCCAGCTTGGGCTCCTACACCGTGGAGAACTTGGCCCTCTTCGGCTACTCCATGGGCGACGGCGGCCAACTCTTGGAGAGCGAGCTGCTGGTGAACATGGCCGGCATCCAAACGCGTTGGCAAGACCCGCTGGAGATCGTCTACCCGCGCTACATCACCTGGTTCGACTTCCCCTACACCATCTGGATCGGGCCGGAGACCACCGCACTGCAGAAGAACGCCGCCCTGGAGTTCCTTGAGTACCTGCTGTCGCCGGAAGTGCAGAAGAAAGCCGTGGCCCTGGGCCTGCGCCCGGCCAACACCGAGGTCTCCATCGCCGACCCCGACAGCCTGTTCGTCCGCTGGCAGGATCAGGGCGTCGTCAGCGTGATCCCACGCACCACCCGCATGTACCCGCCGGACCGCGAGGTGCTGCTGGCCTTGCTGCGCTGGTTCGACCTGAACGTGGCAGGGCGGTAAGGAGGCGGAGATGGGCAAGACAGCCGCCAAGAGGTCATCGAGCGCCGTTGTCTTCCTGGTGCTGGGCATCATCGCGCTAGGGTTCGTCTGCACGGCAGGCATCCTCATCTATGCCATGCTCCAGGGCGGCGCAGACCGCGCCGCCGAAGCCCCCGCTGACCGGCCGGGCACGTTGTTGGTCGCCTGCAGCCCCGAGAAGAAGGAGCTCTTCGACGAGCTCGTGAGCGGTTTCAACCGCCAGGGATTCCGGGGCAGCAGCGGGTCCAAGCTGGAGATCGCCGCCAACTGCCAGGAGGTGGAGAGCATCATCGAAGCCGCGGTGCAGGGCGAAGTCGATGCCGTCTCGCCAGACTCGTCGATCTGGCTGGCGGAGATCGACCGCCGCTGGCAGGAAGAAGCGGGCGGCGAAGGGGCGCTGGTGGGGCGCAGTTTCCGCTACGCCGTGAGCCCCGTGGTCATCGCCGCCTGGGAAGACGTGGCCCGCTCGCTGGGCTGGCCCGAGCAGGTCAGTTGGGAGGCCCTTCTCAACCGCGCCCGCCAAGACCCGGACTTCAAGTGGAGCCACCCCTCCACGGCCACGGCCAGCGGCCTGTTGGCCACCCTGGCCGAGTTCTACGCCGGCGCTGGCAAGACCCGCAGCCTCACCGCCGAGGATGTGCAGGCCCAGGCCACCTTGGACTACGTGGCGGCCCTGGAGAAGACGGTGCGCTACTACGGCGAGGGCGAGCTGGCGGTCATCCAACGGGCCCAGAGGGAAGGCCCCAGCTTCTTGGACGCCTTCGTGGTGCAAGAGCAGCTCGTCATCCAGTTCAACCGGCAGCGCAGCGGCGGCCCCAAGCTGGTAGCCATCTACCCGCAAGAAGGCACCCTCTGGGAAGACCACCCCATGGTGCTCATCGAGCACCCCGACCTCATGGACCTGCAGCGGGAGACGTTCGAGCGCTGGCGGCAGTACCTGCTCTCGGCCGAGACGCAGCGCCTGATCTTGGCCAACGGTTACCGGCCGGCCGACCTGACCCTGCCGCTGGGCGACCCCATCACCGCGGCCAACGGCGCCGACCCCGCCCAGCCGCTGACTACGCTGCAGATCCCCGGCAGCGACGTGATCCAAGTGGTACGGGACGCCTGGTGGTACACCAAGCGCAACACCAACGTCTACCTGGTGGTCGACACCTCCGGCAGCATGCGCGGCGAGAAGATCGCCCGGGTGCAGGAAGCCCTGGCCACCTTCGTCCAGCAGATCCGCGGCGACCGGGAGCGGGTGGGCATGGTGCTCTTCTCCACCTCGGTCTACAACATCCTGCCGGTGGAGGAGCTGCAGGGCAACCGCCAGACGCTCCTGGGGGAGATCGACCGCCTGGAGGCCAGCGGCGAGACCGCCCTGCTGGATGGGGTGAACGCAGCCTACGTACGCCTGCAGCAGCTCAGCGACCGCGAGCGCATCAACGCCATCGTGGTCATGACCGACGGGCAGGAGAACAACTCCTCCATCCGTGAGCGCGACCTGGTGCGCAAGATCAGGGCAGGGAACCAGAGCGGCGTGCCGGTGGTGATCTTCTGCATCGCCTACGGTCGGGACGCCGACTACCGGGCGCTGGAGGCCATCACCGAAGCCAGCGGCGGCCAGGTGCGGGAGGGCACGCCGGAGACGATCCGCAACCTGTACAAGATCCTGTCCACTTACTTCTAGGCCGGGGATTGTCGCCAAGGTTGGAGAGCGCCTCACAGACACAGCGAGGCAGCCAAAGACGGGAAGACTCAGCCTCAAGGCTCTGAGGTCTCGGCGCCTCTGTGGTGCTCTCTTGGGAGGGAACCATGCCGGATCCGCAAGTGCGCAAACGAACGCTGTGGGCCATGGTGGCTTACGCCTTCTTCCGCTGGGAGAGCGCTGTGACCATCGCCGGCACCATCCTGTTCTTCTTCCTCTACCCGCGGCCGTTCCCCTGGTGGCAACCTTGGTACTGGTTGGCCCTGGGCGCCTTGGCCGAGGCCGCCTTGGTGCTCTCCAGCGTCA
>JAAYZY010000563.1 GCA_012514615.1 Chloroflexota bacterium
CGCAGCGCCCCCTGGTCCATGAGCATGCGCACCATCTCTTCGATGAAGAACGGGTTGCCTTCGGCGCGCTCGGTGATCCACTCCTTCAACGAGGCCGGCGTCTCCGAGAGGCTCAGCAGTTGCGTCACCAGGGCCTGCGCTTCGTCGGCCGGCAGCCGTTCCAGGGGCAGGCACAAGAAGGGGCAGCCGCCGCTGCTGGCCCACCCCTCGATGCGCTGCGCGGCTTCGCTGGCCGGGCGGGAGATGCCGTAGAACGCCAGTGGGTGCGTTTGGCACAGGGGGAACAGGAAGAAGAGCAGCTCCAGCGACGAACGGTCCACCCAGTGCAGGTCTTCAAGGATCACCAGCAGCGGCTGCCGCCGCGCCGCCAGCCCCAGGCAATCCCGAACAGCCAGGAACGTCTGCTGGCGCAGTTGGGCCGGCTCCAGGTGCTGCACCTTCTCGGCCAGCGCCGGGTCGCTGAGCTCCACGCCCAGCAGATGCAGCAGGTAGGGCAGCATCTCCTCGGCCCGGGCGTCGGCCAGGGCCTGCAGCCGTTCAGCGATCTCCTGGGGGGCGTCCGGCGCGCCCAGCAAGGCCGTCAGAAGCTGACGGAACAGGGAGTAACTGATGCCCTGGGTGTAGGGCAGGCAGTCGCCCTGCAGCACACGGATCCGCTGCGAGTCGGCCTGGCTGCACACCTCCCGGGTTAGGCGCGACTTGCCGATGCCGGCCTCGCCGATCACCAGGATCACCTGCCCGGCGCCATGGGGATGCAGAGTGGCCACGGCCTGGGCCAGCTGCTGCAGTTCCCGCCCGCGACCTACCAGCGGCGCGCTGAGGCCCGGCAGTCCCCGGGCGCTCCTGGGCTGGATCCGCAGCCCCACCAGGCGGAAGCACTCCACCGGCTGCGCCCGGCCGCGCACCTGCACCGGCCCCAAGGCGGCAAAGTCGAAGGCGGCCCGCGCCGCATGGGCAACCGCCTTGGAGACCAAGACGGTGTTGGGCTCGGCCATCTCCTGCAGCCGGGCCGCCACGTTCACTGTGTCGCCCACGGCCGTGTAGTCCAGGCGCAGGTCCGAACCCAGGCCGCCCACCACCACCTCGCCGGCGTTCACGCCGATGCGCAGAGCCAGCGACGCCCCCAACCTGGCCTGCAGCGCCTCAGCCTGTTCTTCCAGCGCCCGCAACATCCCCTGGGCCGCGCGCAAGGCCCGCTCCGGGTCGTCTTCATGAGCCAGGGGCGCGCCGAAGAGGGCCATCAGGCCATCGCCGGTGAACTTGTCCACCGTGCCTTCGAAGCGGTAGATCTCGGCCACAAAGGCCTGAAGGCAATCGTCCAGCAGCCGGTAGACCTCTTCGGGGTCCAGCTTCTCGGCCAGGCTGGTGAAGCCCCTCAGGTCGGCGAAGAGGATGGTCACATAGCGACGCTCGCCCTTGCCGAGGCCGGCTTCCTGGGCGATCTTCTCCACCATGTGGGCAGGGATGTAGCTCTGCAAGCGTTGGAGCTCTTGGGCGGTGGCCTGTTCCAGCCGGGCCGTGAGCAGGTTGACGCCGCAGTAGCCGCAGAAACGGAATCCGGGAGGGTTCTCCGCTCCGCAGTTGGGGCAGATATTGGCCAACGCGGCCGCGCACTGGGCGCAGAAGCGCAGGCCGATGGCGTTCTCGTGCCCACACTTGGGGCAGGTGTTGGCCACTACACCACTCCTGGGGCGCGCCGACGCACCGACAAGGCCCCAGGCGATTATAGCAGAGCGGCCCCGACGCAGCAAGCGCTGGCCACTGAGGCCGAGGCCCGGGAGGCTGCTTGAAGGTTCTGCAAGATGCTCCACATGCAGAGAACGCCTCTGCGGCGTGTAACCGTTTGGCCCCTTCGTTCGTCATACTGTGCAGACGGGGGAAACATGGGGGATGCATGGAGCAGGCAGACGCCGCCAGGGCGCGGGCCACAGAGCCAGCCGCGGACCTGGACACCCGCTTCGAGCAGGTCTTCCGGGAACACGGGCCTTCCATCGCGGCCTACCTGAGCCGGCTGGTGGACGACCAGCAGCAGGCCGAGGAGCTGGCCCAGGATGCCTTCCTGAAAGCCTATCGAGCCTTGGCTCCTTTGCCGGCCGAGGCCAACGTGCGCGCATGGCTCTACCGCATCGCCACCAACTGCGCCTACGATGCCCTGCGGCGACGACGACGCTTCCAGTGGTTGCCCTTCCGCTCCGACCACAGCGGCAGCGTCAACCCGGGAGCGCTGGATGAACGGGTGGCTGAACGGGATGCGGTGCGGCAGGCTCTGAGGCAACTGCCGCCGCCCTACCGCATCTCGCTGGTGCTCTACGCGGTGGAGGGGTTCTCCACCCAGGAGATCGGGGAGATGTTGCACGTCTCGGCCAATACGGCCAAAGTGCGCATCTTCCGGGCCAGGCAGATGTTCCAGGCGGCCTATGGGGAGGCAGACGGTGAACTGCGGTGAGACAGCCCTCGGGCTGGCGACCCCCCGTGATCTGAACGCACACGAGCAGGCAGAGATCAGCGCCCACCTGGAGCGCTGCCCCGCTTGCCGGGCCGCCGCGGCGGCGTTCGCCCAGCAGGACGAGTTGCTGGCCGCCATGCCCACGGCTTCCCTGTCGCCGGCCCTGCGAGAGCGGGTGTGGGGGCGCATCCACCCGCGGCGCCGCTGGGCGTGGGCCTGGCAGCCCTTGGCCACGGCGGCCCTGCTGGCCCTGGTGGCCATTGGGGCGGTGGGCGGCGCCGTCCACGCCGCCGGCGAGGCCATCCCCGGCGACACGCTGTACCCCATCAAGCGGTTCAACGAACAGGTGCAGTGGGCCTTCTCCTGGGACGAGCTGAGCCGCGACCGTCTGCGGGCAGAACAAGCTGAACAGCGGCGGCAAGAAGCGCGGAAGGTGCTGGCCCTGGGGCGGCAGACGGTGTGGCAGTTCGAGGGTCTGCTGGAATCGGCAAGCGACGGCGCTTGGGTGGTCGGGGGCCTGTCGGTGACCTTCTGCAGCGACAAGGCGGCCCCGCCCGGCGTCGCCAGCGGCAGCCACGTGCGGCTCACGGTGCTGAGCCTGGGCAGCGAGATCTGCGCCCTGGAGGCGCAGGCGCTGCACGGGCCGGCGGCAGCCCCAACCCAGACCGCCACCGCCGCCGCTTCGCCCGCGGTCAGCGCCACGCCCAGCGCCGCACCCTCGGCCAGCCCCACCGCGTCGACAGCGCCCAGCGACGCCCCCGCCAAGCCGCCGCGAGAGGCGCCTGGCCGGCAGGCGCCAGCCACAGCTCCGCCCACACAGCCGCCCAGGCAGCCGGGCACGCCCACGGCCACGTCCAGCGCCACACCGCTGCTGCCGCCCACCGAGCCGCCAGGCCACGGCCGCCCCACCTCGCTGCCGTCCTTCACCCCCAACCCCCCGGGGCCGCCGGGGCCCAGCGCCACGCCGCACCGGCCGCTGCCTCCTACCCATGGGCGGCCCACGCAACCGTCGCCGACGGTGCTGCCCGGACCGCCCACCTGGGCCCCGGCGCACCCCACGCCCCATGGCCCGTGGGACCCGCCAGGGCCCCCCAGCATGCCAGGGCATGGGCGAGACAACCCGCCCACGCCGCCGGCTACCGACGCCCCTCCCGTTCCACCGCCGCCGACGCCCCAGGCAGCCGGGAGGTAGAGCAACACCAAGCAGCCAGAGTGCGCAAGAAGAAAGGAGCGCCCGAATGACCAAGAGATGGTGGTTCGTCACATGGATGGTGCTGGCCCTGCTGGCCGCATCGGCAGCGCCAGCCTTGGCCCAGAGCACAGGGCCCGGGCCAGGCCCGGTTCCCCCGCCCAAGCCGTTCACGCTGCAGGGGATCGTCAAAGAGTTGGCCGCGCCCAACATCACGGTGCAAGTTCTGCAAGGCAACGCGGCTGTGGGCGGCTTCGTGGGCAAGCCGCTCCTGGTGGAGACCGACAGCCAGACCAAGTTCTTCCGCATCACCGACTTGGGCATGCAGGAGATCGCCTTCGCCGACCTGGCCCTCGAAGACCAGGTGCTGGTCAACGGTCGGGTGCGAGACGGGCACTACCTGGCCCAGCGCGTGGTGGCGAAGCCGCCGCGCCCCGTCCCCTTCTCCCTGTCGGGCAAGGTGACCAGCCTGGCCGAGGGCGCCTTCACCGTGGCCGTGCAGAAGGGAGCCGGCGCAGCCAAGAGCATGGCTGAGGTCATCGTCGCTTGGAACGCCGAGACCCTTTTCTACCGCGCCGACCCCAGCGGCCCGACGCCCATAGCCCCCAGCGAGCTGAAGGTGGGCGATCTGGTGCAGGTGACCGGGGCCTACAGCGGCGGACAGTACCTGGCCAAACGGGTCCTGGTGAAGCCGCCGCGGCCGATGCCGTTCTGGGTGCGGGGCGAAGCGACCGCCGTGGGCACCGCCAGCTTCCAGGTGGAGGTCTTGATCGGCCGTGGTGCGTTGGCTAGCCAAGCCGGGCAGGTGGTGGAGATCTTCGTGAACGACGAGACGCTGATCCAGAAGCGCACGGTCGGCGGCGTCGCCCCGCTGCCGCTGAGCGAGCTCCAGCCTGGCGACAAGGTCAACGTGGCCGGCATGGAGCTGGACGGCGTTTACACCGCCAAGGTGGTCTGGGTCCTGCCCTAAGCAGCGACCTCCTTCCCCATCCCGACCTGGGGGGCGGCCGGCATAGCCTCGGGGCCGCCCCCCAGCCGTTTCGTCTTCCGCTGCTCCTGCTGCCAGGGTCGGCTGCCCGAATCAGGCCGTCCGGCACTTGCCAAGCACCTTCCACTTATAGTACAATGGAAGAGAAGGGGAAGAAGCTGCTACCTGCTTCAGGGCAGGGGC
>JAAYZY010000564.1 GCA_012514615.1 Chloroflexota bacterium
CGACTACTGCCCACCGGCCCTGGCCCAGGTGCTCCGGCCGGCGATTCAGCTGCTGGCGGGTGTTCCCTCGGTTATCTACGGCTTCATCGGCCTCAAGATCCTGGTGCCGATCATCCGGGAGAGCATGGGCGGGGCGGGCTTGAGCGTGCTGGCGGGAGCGCTGGTCTTGGGCGTGATGGTGCTGCCCAACGTCATCGCCGTGTCGGAGGACTCCATCCGCGCCGTCCCTCAGCTCTACCGCGACGGCGCCCTGGCCCTGGGCGCGACGCATTGGCAGTCGCTGCGGCGCGTGGTGCTGCCCGCGGCCAAGTCGGGAATCGTGGCCGGGATTGTACTCGGAATGGGCCGGGCAGTGGGCGAGACGATGGCGGTGATCATGGTGGTGGGCAACTCACTGCAGCTGCCCGGCTCGCCGCTGGAGGCCGCCACCACCCTAACCAGCAACATCGGTCTGGAGATGGCCTACGCCAGCGGAACGCACCGGCAGGCCCTCTTCGCCACCGGCATCGTCCTCTTCGCCTTCATCATGCTCCTCAATTTGGTGGCGACCTCCTTCCGCCGGAGGACCATCCGTGCTTGATGCTCAGGAGGAGCACTCGGCTTCCGCCTCGCCGGGACGGGGCCGGCCCCGCCGGCGGCTGGGCCGAGTGGATCCGCGGCGGACCAATGCCCTGGCCGGAGCGGCCGTGTGGTTGGCGGCGCTCGCCACCCTGGCCATCCTCGTATTCATCCTCGCCTATGTCCTCTGGCAGGGCCTGCCCCACGTCACCTGGGAGTTCCTGACCGGCACGCCCATGAGCATGGGGCGCACGGGGGGCATCGGGCCGATGATCGTCAGCACGGTGGCGCTCTCCTTCCTCTCGGTGCTGATCGCCATGCCGGTGGGGGTGGCGACGGCCATCTACCTCACCGAGTACACCCGCGAGGGCACCCTCACCCGCATAATCCGCTTCGGCACCGAGGCGCTTGCCGGCGTGCCCTCTATCATCTTCGGGCTCTTCGGCTTCGTCTTCTTCGTCATATACCTGGGCTTCGGCTGGTCGCTGCTTTCGGGCGCCCTGACACTGGCGGTGATGATCCTGCCTACCATCGTGCGCACCTCGGAAGAAGCTATCCTGACCGTTCCCCGCGCCTACCGCGAGGTGAGCTATTCGCTGGGGGCGAGCCGCTGGCAGATGGTGACGACGGTGGTACTACCGGGGGCGCTCCCGGGGATCGCTACCGGCGTGGTGTTGGGGCTGGGGCGCACGGTGGGCGAGACGGCGGCGGTGATACTTACCGCCGGGGCCGCCCTGCACATGCCCACGAGCCTGTTCTCACCGGCGCGCAGTATGGCGGTGCACTTCTACATCCTGGCGCGCGAGGGCATCTCCGACGCCAGCGCTTGGGGCACGGGCGCGGTGCTGCTCATCACCATCCTCTTCACCAACGTGGTCATCAACCGGCTGCTCATGCGCGCGATGAAGCGGCGGGCGGCCCGTTGATGGCAGAGCAGCCCAAGATCGAGATCACCAACCTCACCTACCGCTATGGCGATCATACCGCCCTCGACAACGTGAGCCTGAACATCGCGCCGCGGGCGGTCACGGCGCTCTTTGGTCCGGCCGGGGGCGGCAAGACCACCCTGCTCCGGCTGATCAACCGGCTGAACGACACGGTGGAGGGCACCCACCGGCGCGGCCAGATCCTCATTGATGGGCAGGACATCTACGCACCGGGGACGGACGTGCCCGCCCTCAGGCGCCGGGTGGGGATGGTGTTCGCCCTGCCGCTGCCCTTGCCCATGACCATCTTCGAGAACGTCACCTACGGTCCGCGCTTGCGGGGCATCCACGGCAACCGGCTGGCCGAGCTGGCAGAGCGGTCCCTGCGCCAGGCCGCCATCTGGGACGAGGTGTCGGATCGTCTCCACACGCCGGCCATGGCCCTCTCCGGCGGGCAGCAGCAGCGCGTATGCCTGGCGCGCGTACTGGCCCTGGAGCCGGAGGTGATTCTCCTCGATGA
>JAAYZY010000565.1 GCA_012514615.1 Chloroflexota bacterium
TCTCCCTGGTCGCTTGTCCTCCGCGCCTTCGCCCACAGTGCCTCCCACCACCGCTCCTGTTTGGCTCGTGGCCACACCCGCCCCTCTGCCGTCGGCGCTGTTGGATGCCGCCAGCACCGAAGAGCGGCTGATCGTCCACCTGGTGGGGCAGGCGAGCCCCTCGGTGGTGAGCCTGCGGGTGGTGCGGGAACTGGGCGACCTGCCGGCCATCCCCGAGCACCGCAGCGTCTCGCCCTACGAGTACAGCGAGGCGTCGGCGTTCTTCATCGACTGCGAGGGGCACCTCGTCACCAACTACCACGTGGTGGAAAATGCGGTGGACATCGAGGCGGTGCTGGCCAACGGCCTCACGGTGCCTGGCCAGGTGGTAGGCGGCGACCGCAGCAGTGATCTGGCGGTTTTGTGGGTGGATGTGGACGCCGCAGTGAGCCAACCGCTGCCCATGGGCGATTCGGCGACGCTCCATGTGGGCCAGCGAGTCATCGCCATCGGCAGCCCCTTCGGTTTCGAGCAGACGGTGACGGCCGGGATCATCAGCGCTGTGGGGAGGGTGGTGCAGCAGGAGACCGGCGGCTATTCCATGGCCCAGATCATCCAGACCGACGCGGCCATCAACCCGGGCAACTCCGGCGGCCCGCTCATCGACTCCCGTGGCCAGGTGGTCGGCGTCAACACCTTCCTCTACTCCGACAGCGGGTCTTCGGCTGGGGTGGGCTTTGCCGTGCCGATCAACACCGTGAAGCGGGTGTCGGCGGCCCTCGTGGCTCAGGGGGCGTACCGGCACCCGAGGATCGGCCTGTGGGGGACAGACGTGACCCCACGGGTGGCTCAGACGCTGGGGCTGCCGGTGCAGCATGGGGCCTTGGTGTTGGACGTGGTGCCGGATGGGCCGGCCGCCCGGGCGGGCCTGGTGGGGGGCCGTACCCCCTATGATGTGCCGTTTCGCAGCGAGCCGCTCATGGGGGGCGGTGATGTGATTGTCGCCATCGACGGCCACGGCGTGGGCACCTTCGATGATCTGATCACCTATCTGCAGGAACACGCCGCCGTGGGCCAGCAAGTGACGCTTCAGATCTGGCGTGGCTTGCAGCAGTTGACCGTCTCGGTAGAGCTGGATGAACGGCCCGTGCAGCCGTGATCGCACAAGGGAGAGCGTTCAGGGAAAGGAGGTGGTGACGCACTCGGGGGTTCGCTTGTCGTGGTGTCTCAACAGAGCCAAGACACAACACCTGTGCTAAGGAGATAGCCATGTTTACTCAAGAGGACTTGCAGGAGCTTGTGGAGTTCGCCAGTGAAGCCCCACCGGTGGTCAGCCTGTATCTGGTGGTTGACCCCGCTGCCGGGACCAAGGAAGAGCACAAGCTCACGCTGCGAGGACTGTTGAAGGAGGCGTCGGCTGAGGCTTCCCCAAGCGATATCGAAGCGATCGAACGCTTCTTCGACTTTGGTTACGACTGGCAATCCAAGGCGGTGGCGCTGTTCTCCTGCCAGGGGAAGGGCTTCTGGCGCCAGTTTGGCCTGTACGTGCCTGCCGAGAACCGGGTGCACGTGGGCCGTCGACCGTACATCAAGCCGCTGACCAACCTGCGGGATCGCTACGGTCGCTACGGCGTGGTCTTGGTGGACCGCGAAGGCGCGAGGCTGTTCCAGTTTGAGATGGGCCGCTTGCGGGAGGCCACCGGAACCTTGGGCGATGAGGTGAAGCGCCACAAGCAGGGCGGCTATGCCGCTTCTCGCTACCAGCGCCGCGCCGACGAGCAGGCGATGCAGAACCTGCGCCAGGCTGCCGACCTGACCAGCAAGTTCCTTGGGCAGACGCCGGTGAGCCACCTGCTCATCGGCGGCACGGCCGACACGGTGGCGCAGTTCCAGCCGCTGCTGCCCAAGGCGCTTCAGGGCAAGGTGGCTGGCACGCTGGCCCTGGACATCCTGGCTTCGGAGAGCGAGGTGCAAGAGCGCACGCTGCAGCTCATCTGGGAGGTGGAGGAGCAGCGCGCCGCCGATCTGGTGGAGCGGATGGTGACCACTGCCTCCAAGGGCGGGGCGGCGACCCTGGGCTTGGGAGATACCCTCATGGCCTTGCAGCAGCACCAAGTGCACGTCCTGGTGGTGGATGAGGGTTACGAGCAGCCGGGCTACCGCTGCCAAGCCTGCGGCTACATCAGCGCCGATCACTCGGAACGCTGCCCCATCTGCCAGGGAGACATGGTGGAGGTGGATGACGCGGTGGAGACGGCGGTGCGCCGCGCCCTGGAGCTAGGGGCGGAAGTCGAAGTGGTGCGCGACAACGAAGCCCTGCAGAAGTTGGGAGGCATCGGCGCGCTGCTGCGCTACTAGCGCCAAGCCGTCCATCGGCGGGCAAGGCGCCCCTCACCGGGGGCGCCTTTTCTGTTGCCTCGCGGCTTCCGACCCCCCATCTGACGAAACGCGCATGCGCCTCTGACGCAATTCAGATACTTGCCCGGTACAATGAATTGCGATACACTGGCGGAAAAGGGGGATCGCGGCTCGAGCGTTCCCCGGGGGAGGGGGCCTCCCTGTCGTAGAGTGGATGAGGGATACCAGTATGATGAGATTCGACCGTTTCACAGAGCGCGCCCAGGACGCAGCCATGCGCGCCTACGAGATACTGCAACGCTACGGTCACAGCCAGGTGGATACCGACCACCTCTTCCTTGCCCTGCTGGAACAGCCGGAGAGCGTGACTCAGGAACTGCTGGAGATGCTCAAGGTGGACCCAGACGAGGTGCGCAAGCGCCTGGAGGAGGTGTTGGAAGGAACGCCCCGCACGGCCATGCCGTTCAACAACCAGGTGGCTCAGGTCTTCATCACCCCGCGCCTCAAGCGGGTAATCGACCTTTCCACCGAGGAGTCGCAGCGGCTGGGCGACGAGTATGTCTCCGTCGAGCACCTCTTCTTGGCCATCGCCAGCGAGAAGAACACCTCCAGCGCTCGCATCCTGGCCGATCAGGGGGTGACGCGCGAGAAGGTGCTGGAGTCGATCCAGCAGCTGCGGGGTGGGCATCGCGCCAACAGCCCCACGGCCGAGAGCCGCTATCGCACCTTGGAGAAGTACAGCCGCGACCTGACCCAACTGGCCCGGGAAGGCAAACTAGACCCGGTCATCGGGAGGGAGTCAGAGATCCTGCGGGTGATCCAGGTGCTCAGTCGGCGCACCAAGAACAACCCGGTGCTCATTGGCGATGCTGGCGTGGGCAAGACCGCTATCGTGGAGGGCCTGGCCCAGAAGATCTTGGCCGACGATGTGCCAGAGAACCTCATGGGTAAGCGGATCATCTCCTTGGACTTGGGGGCCATGGTCGCCGGCACGCGCTTTCGCGGCGAGTTCGAAGAGCGGCTCAAGGCGGCGATCGAAGAAGTGCAGAAGGCGTCTGGTGAAGTGATCCTCTTTATCGATGAGCTGCACACCGTGGTGGGCGCTGGCGCAGCCCAAGGGGCCATCGACGCCTCCAACATGATGAAGCCAGCCCTGGCCCGCGGCGAACTGCGCTGTGTCGGGGCGACCACGCTGGACGAATACCGCGAGCACATCGAGAAAGACAGTGCCCTGGAGCGCCGCTTTGCTCCGGTCTATGTGGAAGAGCCGTCGGTGGATGAGACCATCCTCATGCTGCAAGGCGTGCGGGAGCGCTATGAAGAGCACCATGGCGTCCACTATACCGACGACGCCCTGGCGGCCGCGGCGCGACTTTCCCATCGCTACGTGACCAACCGCTTCCTGCCAGACAAGGCCATCGACGCCATCGATGAGGCCGCCTCTCGCCTGCGCATCGCTATCTTCAGCATGCCGCCGGAGCTCAAGGAGCTGAAGCGGAAGGTGGACGAGCTGGTGGAGAAGGAAGACGCCGCCGGCCAGGCCCGAGACTATGAGAGCGCAGCCATTCACAAGAGCCGCCGCCTGAAGCTGGAGAGCGAGTTCCAGAAGCAGCGGGCCCTGTGGCGCCAAGAGCACCAACTGGACGAAGTGGTGGAGGCGCGGGATATCGCTGACGTGATCGCCAGTTGGACCGGCATCCCGGTCTCCAACATGCTGCAGACCGAGGCGCAACGGCTGCTGCAGATGGAAGGACTCCTGCACCGGCGCATCATCGGCCAAGATGAGGCCATCCGGGCGGTGGCCGACGCCATCCGTCGAGCTCGCGCCGGCTTGAAAGACCCCAAGCGGCCGGTGGGGAGTTTCATCTTCCTAGGCTCTTCTGGCGTGGGCAAGACCGAGTTGGCCAAGGCCCTGGCCGCCTTCCTCTTCGACGACGAGGATGCCCTGATCCGAATCGACATGAGCGAGTACCGAGAGCGGCACAGCGCCGCACGGCTCATCGGCGCGCCGCCAGGCTACATCGGCTATGAAGAGGGAGGGCAGCTCACCGAGATGGTGCGCCGGCGTCCCTACCAGGTGATCCTGTTCGACGAGATTGAGAAGGCCCATCCGGATGTGTGGAACACGCTGCTGCAGATTCTGGAGGAGGGGCGCCTCACCGACGGTCATGGCCGCACGGTGGACTTCCGAAACACCGTGCTGATCATGACCTCGAACGTGGGCACGAAGTACATCCAGGGCGGCCTCTCGCTGGGGTTCGTCAAGCAGGAAGACGATTCCGCTGAACGGGCCGAGGCGCAGCGGGACATCCAGCGCGACCTCAAGCAGACCTTCCGGCCGGAGTTCCTCAA
>JAAYZY010000566.1 GCA_012514615.1 Chloroflexota bacterium
AAGCAGACCTGCATCACCAAGGACAATGCGCCCATCGACATCGACTTCCTGGTCTACTGGAAAGTGATTGACCCGGTGGCCAGCGTGATCCAGGTGGGTGACTTCGCCGGGGCATCCCAAGGGATCGCCACGACCACGTTGCGCGCCGTCATCGGCGACATCCCGCTGGACGATGTGCTGGCTCGCCGCGAAAACATCAACAAGGTGCTGCGGGTGAAGCTGGACGAGGTGACGGAGCGGTGGGGCGTCAAGGTGACCTCGGTGGAGATCCGCGAGATCATGCCGCCGCGGGAGGTGCAGGCGGCCATGAACCGCCAGCTGGCGGCCGAGCGTGAGCGGCGGGCCATGGTGACCGAGGCCGACGGCAAGCGGGAATCGTCCATCAAGGTGGCGGAAGGCAGCCGGCAGGCCACCATCCTTCAGGCTGAGGGCAGCCGCCAGGCGGCAATCCTTCAGGCTGAGGGCAATCGCCAGGCTGCCATCCTGCAGGCCGAAGGCTTCGCCCTGGCGCTGGAGAAGGTCTACGAAGTAGCTCGCGGCATCGACGACAAGACCATGAGCCTGCAGTACTTGGACGCCCTGCGCACCATGGGCGCTGGGGCTTCCACCAAGTTCATCCTGCCCATGGAGCTGACCAGCATCTTGCGGCCGCTGCAAAGGTACGTGGGCCGCGCCACCCGTGAAGAGACGTCTGGGGAGTAGCCCGCCCCTCAAGGGTACCGTGGCAAGGTAGGGAAGGGGGCGCCCCGGGCAATCTGGGGCGCCCTCAGCACGCCGAGATGCCCCACCAGTTGACCAGCCAAGGGGTGAGTGGCTGTTGAGCCGGGGGCAGGTCCAGCACGATGCGCTCGGGGCCCCGGGCCTGGCTGGCCTGGAGAGCTTCTTCCACCGAGCAGACGGTCTGCACCGGGGCTCCCTCGGCGCAGGGCCAGCCCAGGACGGCCTCGTTCTCCTCCAGGAGGCGGGCCAACGTCTGCACCGCCCGGATCGGATCGGCCCCGATGGCGGTCTCGTCGGAGAGGACGATGGCATCCACGCCCTGGCGCACGGCTACGGCCAGGTCGGTTGCCTCGGCGCGGAAGGGACGGCTGTGTTGGGTCATGGACTGCAGCACCTCGCCGCCCAAGACCACCATGGCGCCAGCGGCGCGGGCCACAGCCACCGCCTGCTCCTGGACGTGGGGCAGGCGTCCCCACGGCACCTCGACGCCTAGGTCTCCCCGAGCCACACAGATGCCGTCGGCGGCGGCGACGATCTCATCCAGGTGGGCGATGGCTACCTGGCGCTCCACCTTGGCTACAATGGGCAGATGGGCTCCGCGTCTGGCCAGCTCGCGACGCAAGGTATGGATGTCGTCGGCCGACTGCACGTAGGAGAAGTAGAGGAAGTCCACTCCGGCGGCGAGCACGGCGTCCAGGTCGCTCAGGTCCTTGGGCGTGAGCGCAGGCAGCGGCAGGGCAACGTGGGGGAAGGTCACTCCGCAGCCCTCCAGCAACTCGCCCCCCACTTCCACGGTGCAGTGCAGGTGGCCGGCGGCGTCGGTGCGCTCGATGCGCAAGCGCAGGGCTCCGTCGTCCAGCAGCACCGGCGCGCCCGGCGTGCCCAAGCCGGCCAGGCTGGGGCAGTCCACAGCGGCGCCCTCGTCTGTGCCGGGGTGCTGGCCGGGCGCAAGCACAAACGGTTGGCCGGGCCGGAGCATGGTCTGGTGGCCCAACAGCCGCCCCAGGCGCAGCTTGCGGCCCCGCAGGTCGGCCAGGATGGCCACAGGGCGGCCTTGGGCAGCGGCCTCTGCGCGGATGGCTTGGGCCACCTCCCGCGTCTCGGAGGCCAAAGCGTGGGAGAGGTTGAGCCGGAACGCTGACACGCCGGCAGCGACCAGCCCGGCCAGCACCCGCGGTGAGCGGCTGGCCGGGCCAAGGGTGGCGTGAATCTTCGTACGCGGGAGGTCCAAGGCTCAGTCTCCCTGGGCCACCCAGGGCACGGTAGAGCTGGCCTTGGGCATGACGGCCACCCGGGCGTCGGCCGGCAGGGTGGCCAGCGCTGCGGCCACAGCCTGCGCGGCGGTGGCTGCCGGCTGGAAGAGCAGACGGCGCGTCACCGTGGGGTCCATCTGCGAGACGAAGTGGGTGGTTGCCCGGGCGATGTCGCGAGCGATGAGGTAGGCCTTGTGGGGACCCACCCGGAACGGCTCTTGGGCGAAGCGCTCCAGGGCCTCCTTCGGCGAGTTGATCCCTTCCATCCAGGCCTCGTAGGAGCGGCTGCCTGAGCCTTCGGGGCAGGCGGCCAGCAGTACCACGCGCCCCCCTTGCCGCACGATGCGCGCCGCGTGGGAAAGCCCCTTCTGCGCCTGGTAGAGGTTGATG
>JAAYZY010000567.1 GCA_012514615.1 Chloroflexota bacterium
CCCGGGACCATCCAAGCGAGGAGGAGTACCCGTGACCACACAACCTCGTCCGCCGTCCAAGGTCCTGCAAGGCATGGCCATCGCGCTGATGGCCCTCACGGTCGCCTTCACCCTGCTGGGAGGCGCCGGCACCAGCTGCGTGGCCTTCGCCGCCGAGAAGTTCGGCAGCATGGCCGTCTTGGCCCCCTACAAGTGGCTCTACGGCCTCTTCGTGGTGGTCAGCCTGGCGGCAGGCCTAGCCGGCATCCCCGCCACCGCCGGGCTGGTGCGCGGTCGACCCAACGCCTACCGCAACGCCCTCATCGTCCTGCTGGTGGGGGCGCTCTCGGCCGGGGTGCAGATGGCCGTGTCGGAAGCGTTGCGGGGCAAGTCGGCCCCGGTGAACGTGCGCTTCTACGTCTCGGCCTTCACCCTGGCGGTCTTCTTGCTGCTGCGCCTGCCGCCGGTCTGGCCCCGGGTAGACTTCCTCCAGCGGGCCCAGGGCGGCGCCGGCGGGCAGGCGGCGGCCGCGGCCACAGCCCTGCTGGTGAGCGGCCTGCTCACCCTCACCACGCCCTACTGGGCCGGCCCTTCCCACACCATGGGCGGCGAGAACCTGGTCTACGTCTTGGGGCTGCCGCTGGCGCTGGCCGGCTGGGCCCTGACCCTGGGCGGCGTGGCGACCTTGGCCCTGGCCGTAGGCCAAGGTCGCCGCGCTGCACGCCGCTTGGCCCAGACCGCTCTGAAAGCCTAACCTCGCCCCCAAACCAGGGCGGCCCTCGGCCTGGGGTTCGCCAGGCGCAACACTGCAAGCAGACGAGTGAGCCCCTTGGGGCTCACTCGTCTGTTCGTTGCCCTCCATGCATGGACGGCGGCCGCGTCTAGCGCCCCAGCAGGCCCTGCAGCCAGCGCTGCACATCCAGCAGGAGCTGCTCCCAGGGCGAGAGTGCGGCCGGCGGCGCGGCCGGCGCGCTGGGGGCTGGCGGGGCAAGGGCCGGCGCGCTGGGGGCTGGCGGGGCCTGGGTTGGCGCGCTCGTGGGCGGCGTGGCGGTGCCCGGCCGCGCCGCCGTGGGCGGGACCGGGCTGGCGCTGTCGCCGGGCGTCACCTGGTAGACCTGGCCTTGCCAGACCACAGTCACCTCTTGCCCCAGAGCCAGGTAGCGACCCAAGGTCGGTTGCTGCGACAGGAGCCGGAAGTAGGCCTCGCTGCCGAAGGGCACCCGCGTCGGCGTCATGCCGTCGGAGTCGAAGGCAGTATCCACCCAGGCGTTGTCCTGGAGGACGAACGTCTTATCGGCCACCTGGCGCACCTGGGAGACCGACGAGACCTCGGCCCGCTCGGCGGCCTTAAGCTCTTCTTGCTGCACGCTCTTCTGCACCGCCGACTCGCCGGCCACCATGGGGGCTGCGGCGGCCATGTCCCGCATCTCCCGCTCCACCACCTGGTCTCGCCCGCCGGCCCGCAGCACGAGGGTCGGCTCTTCCACCAAGAACGAGGTGTAGGGGGTGATGATGCCGTAGCGCACGCTGAGGTCCACCACCTCCTGCACCAGCTCGCGGTCCTCGCCATACAGGCGAATCTGCGACAGGAGGTAGCCGATCTTGCGGGTGGCCCACAGGCGTGGGATGAACTCCTCTCCCCCCGCATCCCGCAGGGTCAGGTCGTCATAGACGAAGCGGCGCGCCTCGCCGTTGACCTCCCCGCTGAGGGTCACCACGGTGGGCCCGCCGGCGCGGTAGCGGCCCACCAGCACCAACTGGGAGCCGGCGAAGAGATCCGGCAGCGGGTAGGGGTAGCTCTCTTCCACCTGCACGTCGGCGAAGTCGAGCTCCAGGTCGGCCAGTAGTGGCGTGCTCACCTTGGCGTAGAAGGCCGAGACCTCAGTCTCGATGTTCTGCCCGGGCCGCACGTAGGCGCTGGCGCCGCGGTGGCTCTCCGCCAGCTTGTCCAGCAAGACGGTGTTCACGTCGTAGCCCACTCCGAAAGCGAAGAGGCGCACCGAGCCCGGCGCCTGCTGCCCCGCCTCGCGCAGGATCTGCTCAGTGTCGGTCTCCCCTTCGGTGGCCAGGCCGTCGGTGAGGAAGATGACGATGGTGGGACGCTCCCGGTCGGCCTGGACGAACGCCTCCAGCAGGGCGCGGTGGATGTTGGTGCCGCCGGCGGCGCGCAGGTCGTCCACCCAGCGCAGGGCCTCGCCCCGAGCCGAGGCCGGCTGCAGGCCGATCTCGAAGGCGCGCACCCCGGTGCTGAAGGCTACCACGTTGAAGCGGTCGTCGTCGTAGAGGCTGCGGAGCACGAAGCGGAGCGCCTCCTTGGCCTGGGCGATCTTCTCGCCCTGCATGCTGCCGGAGATGTCCAACACCAGCAGCACGTCTTTGGCCACCCGGGGGGCGTCGGCCACCTCCATCTGGGGTGCGGCCAGCAGCAGGAAGAAGCCGTCCTCGCCGGGCTGGCGGTAGCTGAGCAGGTTCAGCCCGAACGCCTCGCCAGACAGCCCGTAGTAGACCACGAAGTCGCGGTCCGGCAGGGCGTTGCTCTCCTCGTAGCCTAAGCGCACGTGGAAGTCGCTCTCCCGATCCAGGGCGGCGTCGTGGCTGCTGCAGTAGACCGACCTGATGGGATCGCGGCTGGAACGGATCTCCACGCTCACCGCGACATCCTCAATGGGTCGAGAGGAGAACTTCTCGGTGTTCAGGGGGTAGACGTAGCGGGCCAGCCCCTGCTCCAGCTCCAGCACCTCGGTGTACTCGATCTCGATGCGGCTCTCGCCGCCGGCCGGGATGGGGAAGATGCTGGCCTGGAAGGCGTCCCGCCCCACGTACTCCAGCAGGGCCGGGTCGCGCTGGCTGCGCACGATCTCTTCGTAGATGCGGCGAGCCTCATCCCGAGGCAGCAGCCGTCCGTCCAGCGGCTGGCCATCCACCCACATGGTGAAGCGGGAGATGGACGCCCGCTCCGGCAGGGGGAAGATGTAGGTCCCTTCCACCGGGAACCGGTTCTCGTTGACGAAGACCTGATCCACCCGAGTACGGGCCACCTGGTCTTCGATGGTCACCTGGACGCGGTGATGCTTGATCCACAGGTTCTCGGCCCGGGGCACATCGGGCGGCGGGCGAGGGATGATGATCCCATCGGCAAAGGCCGGCGTGGTCGCCAACAGGCTGACCACCACCAGCGCCACCACAGTCCATCCTCTTCTCCTCATGGCGCACCTCCACAGCCAAGGGCGCATCAGGGCCACGCAGGCAACGCAGGCAGTGCACCCCTGTGTGGTAGACGTCCCCAGTTGACCGCCGGTTCCACAGCCACGGCGGGAAGAGGCGCGCCGAGGAGGGCCTCAGGAGGTGAACCGCCACACCAGGTAGAGGAGCAGGCCGGCCACCGCCAGCCAGAAGACCAGATCGAACACCGCTTGGATGGCGTCGGAGACCACGGCCAGGGGGGCCTTGTCGGTCTTCTGCATCACCCGCTGCGGTTCGCCCGGCGCCTTGAGCCGCTTCTGCAGCAGGCGCAGGCGCGCCAGCAGGAAGCCCAGCACCCCAGAGACGAGAACGCCGACGAAGAAGCCCAGCCAGAACCCCGGCTCGCCCATGGGCCTCACCCTCCCGCCGTCCGTTGCCCAACCGCTTGACACACCCGCCAAACGGTGTTACAATAGAACAAAAGTTCTAAACCATCACCTCTAGGAGGGCCTCCCCATGTTGGACCGACTGCTGGCCATTGGGGCGACCTGCGATTGGATCAGCCCCTTGTACGCCTGGGCGCAAGACCTGGCCAACGGCCCGTCGCACACCTTCCTCATGCCACGAGACTGCGGCCGCAGCGGAGGTGGAGCGCCTGCTGCGGGGGCGCGGCGTACGCACCTGGGGCCTCATGCTGGTGGAAGACACTCTCATGCTCACCGTGCCCCTGCCCCAGGCCGCCTACGCCGCCTACCTGCTGGAGCAGGCCGACATCCCCTTCGGCGGGCCCAAGCCCGCCGCGCCCCAGGGCGGCAGCAAGCCCGGCCGACCGCACACCGACGATCCGCTCGCGGCGCTGCAGGGCTGGGCCGACGACCTGGCCGAGGGGCTAGCGCGGTGGCTGCCCCACTGAGCCTCCCCTGGCCACGGCCCAGGCCCCAGGCCGCGCCAGCGACTAGCGGATCAGGTACAGCGCAGCCTGGCGCCCGTCCAGCCAGACCGTCTCACTGCCGGTGAAGACCGCGTCCTCCTCCAGGGCCATGGTCACCTCCTGGCCCTGCCATTCGGGCACCGTGCGCACGGCGTTGAGCTCGATGGCGTAGCAGGTGCTGGGGTAGAGCGGGTAGTCGCCCTTGCCGGGCAGCGCCGCCTGCTGGTCCCACATGCCGATGGAGGGGCCGGCCCCGTGGCCGTGGTAGCCGATGGGGTGGCAGTAGATGGACGAGCGCAGGTCCTCGGCCTGGCACCGGGCCAGGGCGGCCAAGAAGACCTCGTTGCCGCTGCGGCCCTGGCGCATCTCCTCCAGCACGATCTCCTGGGTGCGGTTGCCGTCGGCCAGGGCGGCGCGCAGGCCCGGCGGGGCCGCCGACTCGCCCAGGCGTAGCACGTAGGCGTTCTGCTGCACATCGGTGCAGAGCCCCAGGTACTCGAAGCCCACATCGGTATGGATCAGATCGCCAGGCAAGATCACCTTGCGGGGCGGTTCGTCGGCAGCGGCCGGGCTGCGGGCCGGCAGGCCGGCTGCCTGGATATCCACCGTGGGGTGGAACCAAGGGCGCAGGCCCAGCTCCTCCATCCGCTGGCGGTACCACCAGACCAGGTCGTCGGTGGTGGTGACGCCGGGGTGAACGGTGCGGCTGGAGAGCGCCTCTGCGTTGAGGGCGTGGGCTAGCTCCACGATGCCCGCGTAGGCCTGGACCTCGTCCTGGCTGCGGGCTTCCAGCCAGCCCAGCGCCAGCGCCTGGGCCGACTGCAGCCGGGCGGCATACGGCTCGCCCAGGGCTGCCGCCAGCTCCCCGTGTTCGTTGTGGGAGAGGCCGTCGGCCAGAGCGTGGTTCGCCGAGACGTTGACGCCGATGCTGCTGGGGTCTTGCTGAGCCACCAAGCGGCGCAGGCAGGCCCACTCCGTCTCCCCTTGCGCATCCCAGGCCGCCTGGTAGAGATCCCCCACGCCGTAGCGGGAGACAATGAACCGCTCCACGCTGCCATCCCCGCGGCGGCAGAAGACCAGGATGGTGCGTCGCCGAGCCGAAAGCAAGGGGGCAGGCAGGAAGGTCATGGCCACCGGGTCTTCGTTGTTCTCCCGGGCCACCACGATCCACATCTCCAGCCCGGCTCGGGCCATGAGCTTGGGCAAGAGCTCCTCCAGGCGGACCCGCAGCCAGCGATTCTGGATCTCGGCGCGCTGGCGGGGCGCTTGGAGTTTCGCCGGGCGGGGCGAATACGTGCTGGCGTGAAGCGACCATGGGTCCATGATAGGCTCCTCCTCTGCACAGGGAGTGGGCTGCACCCAGCGCCGGGTCGCCGGGTCGTCGTATCGAACCGCATAGTACAGAAGCTTGGCGCTGCCGTCAAGCCGCAGGGCGATGGGGTTGCCTGGAAACCTCACCGGCCGCGACCCAGAAGCCGGGCCGACCAACAGATGGCCCGGCGTAGCGCTGCGGTCTTCCCGCCTCTAGGTCCGAGCGTCGGGAGA